>DATGUB010000001.1:0-3274 GCA_035301585.1 Beutenbergiaceae bacterium
CGGAGCGCCACCCGCCTGGACCCGGCGGGTGGCGAATCCGATGAGCCGGCGCATCGCCTCGGCGGAGTCGGGCAGGTAGGCCTGCAACACGATGCCGGCGGAGAGGTGCATGAATTCTGGTTCGCTCAGGAGCTGCTCGAACACCTCCACGGTGAGGGCGAGGTCCCGATACTCCTCCATGTCGAGGTTGACGAACTTGTGCGGGCTGCTCGCCATCGCTTGGGCAAAGACTGGCCGCAGCCGCTCGATGACCCGGTTGCTCCCCTCGGCGAGATCCCACGGGTTGATCTGGGAAACGAGCGAGGAGACTTTCACCGAGACGTAATCGACGTCGGGGCGCTGAAGGAGGGCGATCGTGCGGTTCGTGCGCGACCGCGCCTCCCGCTCCCCCAGCACTGCTTCGCCGAGGAGGTTGAGGTTGAGCCGATACCCGGTGGCGAGCATCGAGGCGATGTGTCGGGTGAGGGATTCCTCGTCGGCGTCGACGATCAGGTGCCCGACGAGCGCGCGTAACCGCCGGCGCGCCGCTGGCACCACGAGCTTCGGCAGGTGCGGCGCGAGTGCGCGCCCGGCGCGGAGCAGCCGGCGGTCGAGGGCGCTGAGGAAGGTCGCGTTCCGCGTGTCGAGGGAACCCAGGGCCCGGGCCGCAGCCGTGGGATCCTCCGGCCGAGCAACCCGGTCGACGAACTCCACCGCGAAGTCCAGCCCGCCGGGATCGGCGACGAGGTCAGCGAGTTGCTGCGCGGCGCGGCGCTCCCGCCCACCGGTAGCCGCGGTGGCCCACATGCGCGCGAGCGCGCTAGCGCGGTTGCTGAGATGTTCGATGCTCATCGTGATACCCCGGCGGTGACGCAGGATCCCCCTTTCATCTTCTTAGCGTAACGCGCAAACCTGACAATCTCGTGGAGGGTACGCCGGCTCTCACGCCACGGCCCATGGACACCGGCGCGCGGCGATCCTCGGTAGACTCCCGGCAGGGAGGCAACATGTCCGCGCTGGAAACTGTACCGAACGCCCACGCCGCTTCAGCAGCGACGGGCGGCGATGTCCCGAAATCGGGCGAAGTGATTCGAGTTCCGCTCTCGCTCGCCTACCGATACGTCGGCGCGCTCCGGCGCCAGCACCCCGGCGCGACGCCGCGCCAGCTGTTACACGTCCTGGAGAAGCGCTATCTGCTCGCGATGGCCTTGGGCGGAACGGGCACGGGTCTACTCTCCCTCGGCAGATCGAGAACGGCGAGTCTCCTTGGGGTTTCCGCGGCCCACCTGGGGGTGAGTACGGCGATCTCGGCGTTCCACCTGCTCACCGTCGCCGCGGTCTACGGGGTGAGTCCCGCTCACGCCCAGGACCTGCTGCAACGCTGCTCCTTCGGCGAGATCTCCGGGGATATCGTGGAACAACAGCTCGGGGTCGGCGACTCCTGGTGGAGCACCGCGCTCGCCTATCTACCGGCGAGCCAGGTGCGTTTCGCCGACCGGCTCGCCGACCGCCAACTGCAGCGCGCGGCCCGTCGCGGCGGGGTTACTCGCTCCGCGGCGGCGCTGCCCGCCGGTATCGCGACCACCCTGGGGTTCAGCGGCGGGCGCATCCTTGGCCACCGGGTCATCCGGGCAGCAGCGTCCTTCCTCGGTGCCCCGCCGAGCCACTTCGCCGACGCCGCCCCGAGTGAACGACGCGTACGATAGTGCCCATGGCTGCGATGAATACCCAGTACGAGGATCTGTTACGCCACGTACGCGACCACGGCACGAAGAAGTCCGATCGCACCGGAACCGGAACCACATCGATCTTCGGCCACCAACTTCGATACGACCTCGCCGAGGGTTTCCCCCTCATCACCACGAAGCGCGTCCACCTGAAATCAGTCGTGCACGAACTGCTGTGGTTCCTCAAGGGCGATTCCAACATCGCGTACTTGCGGGAGAACGGTGTGCGCATCTGGAACGAATGGGCCGACGACGACGGCGAACTCGGCCCGGTCTACGGCGTCCAGTGGCGTTCGTGGCCCACCCCAGGCGGTGGCCACATCGACCAGATCGCCCACGTGCTCGAGCAGATCCGCACGACACCGGATTCACGCCGGATGCTCGTCTCGGCGTGGAACGTCGCCGACCTGGAGGACATGGCGCTCATGCCCTGCCACGCGTTCTTCCAGTTCTACGTCGCCGACGGCAAACTCTCCTGCCAGTTGTATCAGCGCAGCGCCGACCTCTTCCTCGGCGTGCCGTTCAACATCGCCTCCTACGCGCTCCTCACGCACATGTTCGCCCAGCAGGCCGGCCTCGAGGTCGGGGACTTCATCTGGACGGGTGGAGACTGCCACATCTACGCGAACCACACCGACCAGGTGGCCGAGCAGCTCTCCCGGGAGCCCTACCCCTTCCCAACGTTGCGTCTGGCCAAAGCGCCGAGCATCTTCGAGTACGAATACGACGACGTCGAGGTCGTCGGCTACGAACACCACCCCGCAATTCCCGCTCCCGTCGCCGTATGAGGACCGGTCCGCACTCAGGCGGGGCCGGCGCTCCTCCACTTTTCACCCTGAGCGGCCCGTTCTCGGTGGGAATGATCTGGGCCGAGTCCGCGAACGGCGTCATCGGCGCGGAGGGCACGCTAGCGTGGCACATCCCGGAGGATCTCGCCCACTTCCGCGCCGTCACCCGCGGCTACGCAGTGTTGCATGGACGCGCGTCCTATGAATCGATTCCCGCGAAGTTCAGGCCGTTGCCGGGGCGCCGCAACCTCGTTCTCACCCGCGATCGCGACTATTGCGCGCCGGGTGCCGAGGTCGTGCACTCCCTCGCCGAGGCCGAGGACCTATTGGCCGGCGCGCCGGTGTGGGTCCTCGGTGGCGGGCAGGTCTACGAGGCAGCGATGACACGCGCCGACGCGCTCGTCGTGACGGAGGTCGACCTCGAGGTCCCCGGCGATACGTACGCGCCCGCGATCGATGCCCAGGCGTGGCAGCAACAGCAGGTGACCGCGTGGATCACCTCATCAACGGGGATCGCTTTCCGGATTCTGGAGTACCGCCGGCGGGGGTGGCCGGTGAAGACCATGACCTAGCGGCACGTCGGTGTGCTCGTCGCCGCCCTTTGGGAACTCCGCGGGCGTCTCAAGTTCTAGAAATGCAAAAAGGGTGGGGAGTCCGTGTTGGTCTCCCCACCCTGTTTGTGTGGTTGGTGTCCGGCGGTGTCCTACTCTCCCACACACTACCGTGTGCAGTACCATCGGCGCTCAAGGGCTTAGCTTCCGGGTTCGGGATGGGTCCGGG
>DATGUB010000002.1:0-34886 GCA_035301585.1 Beutenbergiaceae bacterium
CGGCGGGAATAGCGCGCGCATTTCTCCGCGGTCTGGTTCAATTCATTCCACCGGCACATCGCTGTGCGCAGACCTTCCTTGGAGGACTTATGAAACGGGGCAGAGCAGCCCTCGTCGCAGGAATCGCCGCATCGGCATTGCTGTTGACAGCGTGCGCTGAATCGCAGCGCGAAGCAACACCAGACACCGGCGCCGAGGATGACGGCGCCACCGATACCGACGAAGGCGGCGAAGGGGGCGGTGGGGACGACATCTTCATCTTCGGCGCCGCTGGGAAGCCGAAGCACTTCGATCCCTTCTACGCCTCGGACGGGGAGACCTTCCGCGCCACCCGGCAGATCTACGAACAGCTCCTCGATTTCGAACCCGGCAGCGCGCAGGTGGCGCCCGGGCTCGCGGAGTCGTGGGACAGCACCGAAGACGGTCTCACGTGGGACTTTCAGATCCGCGAAGGCGTGAAGTTCCACGACGGAACCGATCTGGACGCCGAGGCGGTCTGCTACAACTTCGAACGGTGGTACAACCAACCGGAGGCGGCGCAGACGGGCGCCGTCGCCTACTACTGGATCAACAACTTCGGCGGGTTCGCCGATTCTGACGAGGATTCGATCTACGAATCGTGCACCGCGACCGACGACATGACCGCGCAGGTGAAACTCACCCGGTTCACCTCGAAGTTCCCGGCGATCCTCGCCCACGGCGCGTACGCGATCGGGAGTCCCGCGGCGATGGATGAGCATGACGCCAACGGTGTGGAAACCAAGGGAGACGGGTTCGTCTACCCCGATTACGCCACGGAATACCCCACGGGAACCGGCGCGTTCCAATTCGGCGGGTACGACGACTCCACCGGTACCGTCACGCTGGACCGCAACGAGGACTACTGGGGTGAGCCGGCCGGCGTGAGCCAGATGGTGATCCGCACGATCCCCGACGAGACCACCCGGCGCCAAGAACTCGAAGCGGGCACGATCCACGGCTACGACCTGCCCAACCCCGTTGACTGGGGCGAATTAGAGGCGGCGGGCAACTCGATCGAGATCCGCCCCGCCTTCAACATCCTCTACGTCGGGCTCAACGCGACGAACAACGAGGCGCTCAAGGACGTCAAGGTTCGCAAGGCCCTCTCGCACGCGATCAACCGCGAGCAGCTCGTGGCTACCCAGCTGCCCGACGGCGCAGAAGCGGCGAGCCAGTTCTTCCCCGACACGCTCACCGGGTACAACCCCGATCTCGAGCCGGACGAATACGACCCGGACCTCGCCAAGCAGCTGCTGGAGGAGGCGGGCCACTCCGACCTCACGATCGAGTTCTGGCAGCCCACCGAGGTGACCCGGCCCTACATGCCCGATCCGGCGAACATCTACGACGCGATCCGCTCGGACTGGGAAGACGTGGGCATCACGATCGACGCCGTCGCCCTCCCCTGGAACGGTGGCTACATCGAAGGCACCGAGCAGCACAAGGCACACGCCTACCTGCTGGGGTGGACCGGTGACTACGACTCGGCGGACAACTTCATCGGCACCTTCTTCGTGGAGCAGAACAACGCCTTCTCCACCGAGAACTACCCGTTCGCCGATGATCTCACCCAGGCCCTGAAGGACGCGGACTCCGAACCCGATGAGGATGCACGGGTAGAGATGATTCAAGAGATCAACCGCCAGATCGCCGAGGATTACCTGCCCGGCCTGCCGCTCTCGCACAGCCCGCCCGCGATCGTGGTGAGCGCCGAGGTCCAGGGGCTGATCACCAGCCCGCTCGCGGCGGAGGACTTCTCCACCGTGACCCTGGGTGGTTGATCCCTGCTGGTTGATCCGCTCGATTCTGGGTGGGCTGGGAGGCCGGCCCACCCAGAATCCTGCCGTCCGCGCCTGTACGAAGTGAGCACATGACCAAATATCTCGTCCGCCGGGTCGGGCAAGCGATCGTTGCGCTGTTCATGCTGAGCATCGTGCTGTTCGCGTGGCTCCGCGCCCTGCCCGGCGGCCCCGTCTCCGCCCTGCTCGGGGAACGTTCCACCCCCGCCGAGCGGGAGGCCCTCGAAAAGGCCCTCGGTCTCGACCAGCCCCTGTACGTCCAGTACTTCGCGTTCCTCAAACGGGCGATCTCCGCAGACTTCGGCGTCTCCACCGGGGTGCTACCCGGCCGGGACGCGATGGAGTTGTTCCTCACCCGTCTGCTCGCCACGGTGGAGCTCTCCGCGCTCGCCCTCACCCTCGCCGTCGTCGTCGCGATCCCCCTGGGTTATATCGCTGCCCGACGGCGCGGGGGCCCGCTCGATACCGCCGCCATCGTCTCTTCGCTCGTCGGGGTGGCCGTGCCGGTGTTTTTCCTCGCCTTCGTGCTCCGGCATGTCTTCGCGATCAAGATGGGGCTGCTCCCGCCCTCGGGCCGGGAATCGGTGGGCATCAACGCGACCCGGGTGACCGGGTTCTTCGTGCTCGATGGTCTCCTCACCCGCGAATGGGATGCGAGCTGGGACGCCCTCAAGCACCTCATCCTGCCCGCCATCGCACTCGCCTCCATTCCGTTCGCGGTGATCTTCCGGATCACCCGCGCCTCGGTACTCGACGTGCTCGACGAGGATTACGTGCGCACCGCCCGGTCCAAGGGACTCACCGCGCAGGTGATCCGGCTGCGCCACGTGCTGCGCAACGCGCTCATCCCGGTCGTCACCACGATCGGTTTGCAAACGGGGGCCCTGCTCGCCGGTGCGGTGCTCACCGAGCGGGTGTTCGGGTTCCGCGGGGTGGGCGAGGCGCTGGCGAGCGCGTTCGAGTTACGGGATTACCCGGTGTTGCAGGTGCTCATCATGATGGCTGCGCTCATCTACATCGTCGTCAACCTCGTCGTTGACCTCGCCTACGCCGTCATCGACCCACGAGTCCGCACGAGGTGAGGCCATGACGACCCAGACCCAAGTTCCCCTGAGCCCGAAGGCGAAGAAGGCCCGCATCGACGCCCTCGCCACGCGGGCCGGCACCGAACCGGGAGGAGCGATCCGTTCCGGCAAAGGGGTCTCGTTGTGGCAGAGCGCGTGGCGGCGGCTGCGGCGCAACTACGTGTTCCTCACCGGGCTCGTGATCGTCGTGCTGTTCATCCTCCTCGCGCTCACCGCGGGTTGGATTGCCCCCCACGACCCGGCCGAAAGGTTGCTCATCGAGCAGGTGAACCGGCAATCGAATCCGGTTCCCGGCCCGCAGCCCGGGTTCCCGCTCGGCGCCGACGACCGCGGGCGCGACCTGCTCTCCCGGCTCATCGTGGGCTCGCGGCAGACCCTCATCATCGGCGTGTTCGCCACCCTCGGCGGACTGCTCGGCGGATCCATCCTCGGCACCCTCGCCGGCGCGTTCGGCGGCTGGGTGGACGCCGTCGTCATGCGGATCGTCGACGTGCTGCTCTCGATCCCCTCCCTGCTCATGGCGTTCTCCATCGCGGCGCTGTTCGCCCGCCCGAGCCAGTGGACCCTCATCGTGGCCATCGCGGTCGTGCAGATCCCGATCTTCGCCCGGCTGCTCCGGGGCACGATGCTCGCCCAGCGGCACTCCGACCACGTGCTCGCCGCCCGCGCCCTCGGGGTGCGTAACGCACCGATCGTGCTGCGGCACATGCTGCCCAACTCCATCGGCCCGGTGATCGTGCAGGGCACGATCGTGCTCGCCACCTCCATCATCGACGCCGCAGCGCTGAGCTTCCTCGGCCTCGGCAACCCCGACGACCGCATCCCAGAATGGGGCCAAATGCTCGGCCAGTCCCAGCAATACTTCTCCTCCTTCCCGCACCTCGCCGTCTACCCGGCCATCGCGATCATCATCGTCGCGCTCGGTTTCACGCTCATGGGCGAATCCCTGCGCGAGGCCCTCGACCCCCGATCGAGGAGGTGAACGTGTCCACACTCCTTTCTGTTCGCGACCTCTCCGTCACCTTCCACGCCTCCCGGGAACACCGGTTCACGGCCGTGGACGGGGTGAGTTTCGACGTCGACGCCGGCCAGATCGTCGGCCTCGTCGGCGAGTCCGGCTGCGGCAAATCCGTCACGTCGCTCGCGATCATGGGCCTGCTTCCCGAGCGCGGCAACACGATCACCGGCGAGGCGCGCTACGACGGCACCGACCTCATCGCCCTGCCGGATCGCAAACTCCGCGATCTTCGCGGCAGCGAACTCGGGATGATCTTTCAGGACCCGCTCTCCTCCCTCAACCCGGTCATCCCGCTGGGGCTGCAGGTGGCCGAGGTGCTCATGCGCCACCAGCACCTCTCCCGATCGAAAGCGATGCCCCGCGCGGAGGAGATGCTCGAGCGGGTGGGGATCCCCGACCCGCACCGGCGGCTGCGGGAGTACCCACACCAGATCTCCGGAGGAATGCGCCAGCGCGCGCTCATCGCGATGGCCCTCGCCTCCGCACCCCGGCTGCTCATCGCCGACGAACCGACCACCGCCCTCGACGTGACGATCCAGGCCCAGGTGCTCGCCCTGCTCACCGAACTCGTGCACGAGACCGGCACCGCGCTCATCATGATCACCCACGACCTCGGGGTCGTCGCCGGGATGTGTGACGAGGTGAACGTGCTCTACGGGGGCAAGATCGTCGAGCGCTCCGCGCGCTACCCGCTGTTCGACTACCCCCGCCACCCCTACACCGGCGGGCTCCTCGCCTCGATCCCGCGGCTGGATTCCGAGCGGGGCTCGCGGCTCAACCCCGTGCCCGGGTCGGTGATGGACAACATCTCCTGGGAGTACGGCTGCGCCTTCGCCCCCAGGTGCAGCTCGGCGATCGGCACGTGCTTCGAGGTTCCCCCCGATCTCGTTGCCGACGACGGCGCAGGCTCGCCCGTACCCGTCGCACCCGGGCGGTTCTTGCGTTGCCACAACCCACTCACCCCGGCCGGGCCGCGCCCCGTCACCCCGGATGCCCCGGTCGAAGACCCGAGGGGATCCGAATCGCTCGACGTTTCTACGGAGGCCGCCGATGGCTGACATCCTGCTTCAGACCCGGAACGTGAAAGTGCACTTCCCGATCAAGCGGGGACTGATTTTCGACAAGACCGTGGGCCACGTCCGCGCGGTCGACGGGATGGACGTGACCGTCTACCGGGGAGAGACCTACGGGCTCGTCGGGGAGTCCGGGTGCGGTAAATCTACGTTCGGGCGCGCGGTGCTCAACCTGGAGGAGACGGCCACGGGCGAGGTGAACTTCGATGGTGTGGACGTGCTCAAGCTCAAGGGCGAGGCGCTGCGACGGCAACGCCGGCACATGCAGATGGTCTTCCAGGATCCCCTCGGCAGCCTCGACCCCCGCCAAACCGTGGAGCAGCTGCTGCTGGAGGGGATGCGGGCGCACAACCTCTCGAAGCGCGGTTCCGGCCGGGAACGGCTCGTGGAGCTGCTCGAAGCGGTCGGGCTCCCGGCGGAGGCCTTGAGCAAGTATCCCCACGAGTTCTCCGGCGGGCAGCGGCAGCGGATCGGCATCGCCCGCGCACTCTGCGTCGATCCCGAACTCATCGTCGCCGACGAACCGGTCTCTGCCCTCGACGTCTCGGTGCAGGCCCAGGTGCTCAACCTCCTGCAGGAGCTGCAGGAGGAGTTCGGGCTCACCTACGTCGTCATCGCCCACGACCTCGCGGTCGTTCGGCACATCTCCGACCGGATCGGAGTGATGTACCTCGGCGCGCTCGTGGAAGAAGCCCCCGCGGGTGAGATCTACCGCTATCCGCTGCATCCCTACACGCGGTCACTGCTCTCGGCGGTGCCCGTGCCGGATCCCGAGGTGGAGGACTCCCGGGAGCAGATCCTCCTCGCCGGCGATCTGCCCAGCCCGGCGAATCCGCCTTCGGGGTGCCGCTTCCACACGCGCTGCCCCTGGCGTCAGGAGATCCGGTGCGATACCGAGCGCCCAGTCCTGCGCACGCTGGACATCGCCGAGATCAACGGCGAGCACAAGGTCGCCTGCCATTGGGCCGAGGAGATCTTCACCGGCGAGATCACCCCCACTCGGGTGGATCCGATCCAGGCCGGCGCCCCGCTCACCGAGCAGGCCCCGCCGGCGGAACTCCTCGACGCCGAGACCGGCCACGACGCCACCCCGATCAACCCGGCGCTGCCGGATTAGCGCCCCCTCGGCTGCTTCAGGCGAGGGCCCTCTCCAGATCCGCAATGAGGTCTGCGGGATCCTCCAAGCCGATCGACATCCGCACGACATCTGCACCCGGGCGCGCCTCGGGGGCGACCGGGCGGTGCGTGAGCGCCGCCGGGTGCTGGATCAGCGAGTCCACCCCGCCGAGGGAGACCGCATGGGTAAACACTTTCACGTTCGAGGTCAGTTTCTCCGCCGCCGCGTATCCGCCGCGCAGCTTGATCGAGACCATCGCCCCGGGCCCGGCCATCTGCGCACCGAGCAGATCGGCGTCCGCCCCCGTTCCCGGGAAGTACACGCGCTCCACCTCGGGGTGCTCGGTGAGCCGCGCGGCGACCTGCCTCGCCGCCTCTTGCTGGGCGCGGATCCGCACCGGCAGGGTGGTGAGCCCCCGGTGAAACAGGTACGCCGCGAGCGGGTGCAGAATCCCGCCGGTGATCGCGCGGGTCTGACGGAGCAGGGTCGCCAGTTCGGTGGAACAGGCGACGATCCCACCGACCGCGTCCCCGTGCCCACCAAGGTATTTCGTCGCGCTGTGGAAGGAGAGGGCGGCGCCTTGCTCCAGCGGTCTTTGCAGCACGGGGGTGGCGAACGTGTTGTCGACGGCGACGGGAACCTCTCCGGCTTGGTCTACCACCGCGGCGATATCGACGAGTTCGAGGGTCGGGTTGGCGGGTGTCTCCAGGAGCACCAACCCAGTCTTCGGTGTGATCGCCTCGGCAACGGCCCCTGCGTCGCAGAACGTCACCTCAGTGCCGAGCAGCCCGGAGGCGAGCAAGTAGTCGGTTCCGCCGTAGAGCGGGCGCACGGCCACCACGTGCGGCTTGCCGCGGCCCTGGGTCAGCGACATCAGCATCGCGGTGATCCCTGCCATCCCCGAGGAGAACGCGACGGCGGCCTCGGCACCCTCCAGGTTCGCGAGCGCCGTCTCGAATCGGGCGACGGTAGGGTTCCACAGCCGGGCGTAGACGGCGCTGCCGCCCTCGGGAACATCCCCTCCGCTCGCGAGTTGCTCGTAGGATGCTCCGCCGGCGTCGATGTCGGGAAGCGGGTTCGTCGTCGATAGGTCGATGGGAAGCGCGTGCACGCCGAGATCGGTCAGGTCGGCCCGGCCCGCGTGCACCGCGCGGGTATTAAAACCAGCATTCATGCCCTCATTCTCGCGGGCCACGCAGTTCACAACAATTGTGCCTGCAGTAAAAACAACATCCACGCGCACATTTTGCCTGGCCACCAACTAGAGTTGCTTTTATGAGGCGTCCCTCTTCGACCAATTTTGATTCCCTGGACTACGCGATCGTGCGGTTGCTCAACGCTGACCCGCGCATGACGAACAAGGCGCTCGCCGAGGAGCTCGGGGTCGCGGAATCGACGTGTGCGTACCGCGTGCGGCGTTTGCACAGCAGCGGCGCGATGAGCCCGCCGCGGCTCGAACTCGACCATGCGTTGCTCGGGTACGGCCTACAAGCGATCATCACCGTGTACATGTCGAGTCATTCACGGGAGGCGGTGGACCATTTCATGGCCACGATGGCCGAGACGCCGAACGTGCTTCGGGTCGTCCACCTCACCGGCCGCTCAGATTTTGTTATCGATGTTGCCGTGGCAGACCGGGAGGAGTTGAAGAACTTCGTCCTCGATCACGTGACCGTGCAACCCGCCGTTCGCGGAACTGAGACTCAGGTCGTGTTCGACGCCCGCCGGGGGAACTGGGTCCCCTCAGCATCCTCGAACCACGAATAGTCTTTGCGTGGAGAACTGCTCTTCGGGCACCTGCTCCTGACCGGTACTCGCCGTCGTGCTGCGGAGCGAAGTGGCCACGCTCTCCCGGGTCTTTCATCTACCGATTGCTTGCTCTGCGGGCGTTCTTCACCAGGACGAGGCCGGTAATCGTCACAAGCAGGAGGAGAACTCCGCCGCCGATCACGATCCATGTCGTCACGCTACCGGTCTCCTCTTGCTCGGCGAGGCCCTCTCCGCTCGCCTCACCCTCGGACGGCTCAGCAGGAGTGCCAGGAGCCGCCTCCCCCTCGGGAACCTCATCTTGAGCAGATGGGTTCGCTTCCGACCATACGTCCTCCGGCACTGGCGTGATTGACCACTCCAAGCATTCAGCCACAGATCTCGGGTTCTCCCCGGTGAGGGAATCGGTGCACCGAGGATCTTCCGGATCGCTGACGAACAGCGGATTCTCTTCAGGTAATTCTACGGCGTCCACCTCGAGCATCGCTTTCGGATTCACGACGCCGTATCCGTATCGGCGATCAATCCACTCCGGTTCACCGAATTCACGGCTCCCTGTCGTACGGATCATCGCCTGGAGAATCTGGTGGGCACTCGCCTCAGGTTGGTTCTCGAGTCCGAGCGCCACTACCGCGGCCACGATCGGGGTGGCGAGCGAGTTTCCACCAGAGATAGTTGGCGACCACGCGGTCGACGAGCTCGGGACCAACAGCTCGACTCCCGGTGCAACGACAGCAAGATTTGTCGACCCGTCCGCCCGCTCACCATCCACGGAAATAATTTCTGCGTCGCTATCGACCGAGTTGACCGCGACCGCGCCGTTATACGTCGCCGGCACGTCGCTCACTAAGCCGCCACCGCCCCCGGGATTGGATGTTCCCGCGACGATCACCACGCCTTCTCGAACGGCTTCTGCGACAACCGTCTCCCACGACGGCGATCCGCCCCCCACGACCGAGATGCTGATGACGTCCGCCCCGTTGCGAATCGCATCCAGTGCGGCCATCGCTTCGGCCTCCCAGGCGCCATCGTCAATGAACTCGAACTCTCCGCCTTCGATCTCCATCGAGGAGGGCGCCCGGATCGTGAGCTCAGTTGTTGACTCTTCGGGTTGCATCGGGCGGCACGTGACCGAGCCGTCTTCTGTGGACGGCGAACCTGCGTAGAACCAGATATTCGCTCCTGGGGCGACTCCCCGCGCTCCCGTGCCGCCGTCCGCGGCGGCACCGTTACCGACGATCATCGATACCACCGAAGTACCGTGTTCAGAGATCTCGAGGTCAGTACTCTCCGCTGGCTGCGCTTCTCCCGATTCGAAATCTACGCACCAGCGTCCCTTCACGTCGATGTTCGCCCCCGCCAACTCGGGAACCTGGGTATTGATGCCGTCATCGATAACAGCGATTGTTACTCCCTCCCCGGTGATCCCCAACTCGTGAATCTCATCCAGGTGGAGTCGATCGAAGTGCCAAAGACCCGCCTCTCGGCTTTGCTCGTCGAGAACTGGCGCGGCCGCCGCGGGCGGAACCAGTGCGAGACCGAGTATCGACAACAAGGCCCCGAAAATAAAGTTCTTCACCTAAATTCCTTTATCGAGCCCGCGTCGGCGCCGCTGACCACTAGCGCCTCAGCCGCCCGGCGATGAGTCTCGATCGTGTGCTGGAGCGATCCAGGAATTGCTTGCACGTCGTCACTCAGCGACCGCCGATGCTTTGCGAAGTACTGTTGCGCGTAGAAGGCGACCATCGCCAGCGTGTAGCCATACCTCGCTGTTGCGCCGTCATTAGCTCCTTCTGGTGACAGTTGAAAGGTCGCTATCGCTGACGAATCGCTCAACAGTTCCTGAGTGACCGGCAGCACGCTGTCGCCAACCCGGACCTGACTACTTCCCGTCACGGCTACAACTCCGCCTTTCTGCCGTACAGCTGGGCGTATGAACAGGTGATAGCTTACGCAACTTCAGAGGGATGGCGGGCGCTACTCTCCGAACGTCTCGCCGCTCACGTCCCACGAGTGGTGCACGAGTTCGTGAAAGAAGTACTGCAGCAGGCTCCGCACTGTGAAGAGATAACCATCTGAGCGTCGCCCCGTCCGGTCATACTCGACCGCGGAGAGCTCGGCAATATCGCGAAGGAAGTCATCCGCCGCGGTTCCTAGATGGTCAGCAATAGCACTGGGACCCTGCTCCAAGTAACGCGCGGATATTGCTGCCTCATTCTGATCCCAATCCGGATAGGAGGGTTCCTCGTGGAGCAGCATCGCTCTCACGCGCGAACGAAACACCATGCAGACGTCGCGCACGTGCGCGCCGTACTCCGCTGGCGCCCACACGCCTTCCTTCGGACGCGTCGACGCTGCCTCGCCTTCCTCCAGACGTGCGCGGAATCTGCCGATATAGCGCGGCGCCCATTTCCTGATCTCATCCGGAGCAATGCGCTGGGCATCGAGCTCGCATTCGGGGCACCGCTGGGAAAGTACCCATGTCCAGTCTTTGGTGTCCGGGGTGACGGCGTCATCGTCCATGTCGCAAGTTTACTGCGCGACGACGGCCGCGGCCGCGCCGTTCCAGCCCACAGGCTGCGCCGGCTGACCCAGATTTCGCCAATGGTCGCAGCAACCTCCCCGCGGAATCTATCTGTTGCGTGCGTTCCGGGCGCTCTTTGCCACGACGGTACCGGTGATGATGGCAAGCAGGAGGAGAACGCCGCCACCCATGGCGATCCACGTCGTCACGCTACTGGGCTCCTCCACGATGGGGCTGTCCGCGCTTGCCCCTTCGGAAGGATCGGCCGGCTCGATAGGCTCTTCTTCCCCCTCAGCGGAATGACTTTCCTCACCGGTCCCCTCCTCCGGCCACACGTCCTTAGGCACCGGCGTATTGGCCCATTGCAGGCACTCAGCCACGGTTGTCGGGTTTTCCCCCGTGGCGGAGTCTGTGCATCGAGGATCATCGGGCTCACTCACAAACAGGGGATTCTCATCTGGGAGCTCCGTGGCATCCACCTCGAGCATCGCCTTCGGGTTCACTATTCCGTATCCGTACCGGTGGTCACTCCATTCCGGATCTCCGAACCCACGGCTTCCCGTCGTGCGGATCATCGCTTGCAGGATCTGGTGCGCACTCGCATCCGGTTGATTCTCGAGTCCGAGCGCCACGATCGAGGCAACCATCGGAGTTGCTAAAGAATTACCAAAGGAAAGCACCGGAGACCACTCGGACGGTGAGTTCGGTGTCAGAATATCGACCCCGGGGGCGACAACAGCAAGGTTGAACGATCCGTCGGAACGCACTCCGTCCGCGGATATAATCTCCGCGTCTCTGTCAACCGAGTTCACGGCGACCACCCCATTGAATCTCGCAGGAGCATCAAAGAGCGCGTCGGCTGCCCCTTCCGGGTTGGGCGTGGCCGCGACGATGACCACTCCTTTCCGAACAGCCTCCGCGACAACCGCCTCCCAAGACGGTGAACTGTCGGTCGACGAGGAGATGCTGATGATATCCGCTCCGCTACGGATTGCATCCAGGGCAGCCATCGCTTCAGCCTCCCACACCATTTCGCCGATGAAGCCCGGTTCGCCGCCGGTAACTTCTAGCATCGACGCCGGCTCCCGGATCTGCAGATTGGTCGTCGATTCCTCAGGCTGCTGCGCGACGCATGAGACTGCGTAGTCTTCGACGAAAGGTGAACCGGCATAGAACCAAATCTCCGCGTCTGGGGCCGCTCCCCGGGCTCCCAGCCCGCCGTCCCCGTCGGTGCCGTTTCCTGAAATCATCGAAACGACGGACGTGCCGTGCTGAGCGAGGTCGAGGTCGGCACTCTCCGCTGGCTGAGCTTCCCCAGAGTCGTAGTCGGCACACCACCGACCCTTCACTTCGATGTTCGCACCCGCCAACTCGGGCACCTCGGTGTTGATGCCGTCATCGATGACGGCAATCGTGACTCCTTCGCCGGTAATCCCGCTCTCGTGGATCTCGTCCAGATGGAGACGATCGAAATGCCACAGCCCCGCTTCGCGAGACTGCTGATCGAGTTCGGGCGCTGCAGCGGCAGGAGGCGCGACCGCAACACCCAGAAGCGCCAGTACCGCTCCAGCGAACCTGAAAGGATGACGAACTAATGCCATAACATTTCCGTAAAACCATGCTCTTGCGCAACATCGATAATTAACCCCGGCTCGCGGCTCACTCCGTGAAACGAGACCGTTTCAATCGTCACCGACTCCTTGAAACCGTCTTCACCAGGCACGTCAATCTCAAGCTCGTAAGTTCCTCCGAACGCGGGCAACACAAACTTCTCACTCGATGGTAGGTCTCGATCTCCGGCTACTTCCTGGATGGCAGCAGTCACGTCTTCTCCAAAGATCGAATACTTCGTATCCTCGGGTAGGTACTGCACCCCGTCCACATCGATACCGAACGCACCGTCCGCAAGTTCGATTCGGAAGCCACCAGCCGAAGCGACCTGCTCACCGCCGACCCGTTCGAGCTCGTGGACCAGCACCGCGTCATGCAGTTCCGTCTCCCCCATCGTGTAGATGATGTCGACCAAGGCCAGCGGGGGTCTCACCCACCGCGCCTTCGCCTCGGCCAAGGCCAGTCGGGTCTCGTTCTTCGCGTAGAGGTCCTCCTCCAGCAGCACACTACCGACCCGGGCGTCGCGAGTATTCGAACCGAGGTTGGTCATACGGATGGCCGCACCGGGTTCCCCATCCTCCAGGTACTCGAAGAAGGTCTCTACCGCTGCTTCCGCCTGTTGCTCTGCCAACGGCTTGCCCGGTGAGATATCGAGATCGGGAGGGGAACACGCGGTCATAAGGAAAAGCGCCACAACACCGACCGGGAAGTACGCTGTCAACGATCGCTTCTTCGCCATGCCCCTATACCTGTTCATCAGTCGATCGTCCCCGCAGACCACTGCCTTCGCGGGCGCGGTTGATCTCCAGCACCCATTCGACCGGTGGCGTGCGTTGGACAAAGATCGTGTCGTGATCCTCGTCATCCAACACGCCCCCTGCGGGAGCTTCCTGCCAGCCATCGGGAGTGGGAGCCCATGATGCCGCACCGTGCGGCGGCCCAGGAACGGGGTTGGATTCTGCCCAGGTTTTCAGCACTGCACTAGCTTAGCCCCACCGCCTTCTTGACGTCGCCGCTATTGTGCATTCACGCAACTTACGCCGCCCCGGAAAACTTGAGAACTTGGCTCTCGCACCGAAGATGACCCGCGGATCGTCTCAGCCGCCACATTCTTCTGGATTTCGGAGGAAGGCAGTCGTCCCCGCCACGACGCGCGGGTGAGAGCCGGTGGTCAGGGCGTAATGCAGGTCGCAGTCGCCTGCCCGTGAACGAATGACGACGCGTAGCTGGTCACGATCATTGGCTGGCATACGTCGGAAGTTCCTTCCCGCGTTATCGCACGCCGCTGAAAGGTCAGGGCCTCGCGGCGCCCGCCGCGAACCACGTGGTGATCGTCGCCGGGTGGGTGATCGCGGTCCCCACCGTCACCGAAAAGGCGCCGGCCGCGAACCCCGCTTCGACGTCGGCGGGCGCGTGGTAGCGCCCCTCGGCCATGATCGGCACGTCGACGGCGGCAGCGGCCTCGCGTACGAAGTCGAGATCGGGCCCGGGGGTCTTCGGCCGGCCCGGGGCGTAGCCTGCGAGCGTCGTACCGATGATGTCCGCGCCGGCCTCGGCGCACGCGAGCACATCCGCCGTTTCGGCGCAGTCGACCATCACCGCGGCCCCGGCCTCGTGAACGGCGGCAATCACCTCGGCGACGCTCCGCCCGTCGGGGCGGGCGCGGCGGGTGCCGTCGATCGCGACGATGTCAGCGCCTGCGCGCACGCATGCGAGGGCGAGATCGAGGGTGGGGGTGATGAAGACGCCGTCCTCACCCTCCTTCACCAGCCCGATGATGGGCACCGTGAGGTGGGCGCGCATTTCGGCGATGTCCTCGATCCCTTGGGCGCGCACGCCCGCGGCCCCGCCCGCGACGACGGCCTGCGCGACGCGGCGCATCGTCTCCGGGGTGCGCATCGGCTCGCCCGGGTAGGCCTGGCAGGAGACGACGAGGCGGCCCCGCAGAGATTCGATGAGGTGGTCGGTGGGCAAGTTGTTCTCCTCAAGATTTCGATCAGTCCGCACGCGCCTCGGTCGACGGCGCGGATTACGAATGCCGGCAGGCTAGGACCCGTGGTGACTACGGGCGTAGTGGGCAGCGCCGATGAGCGCGGCGTCCGCGCCGAGACGGGCGGGTACGACGGGTGTATCGACCAGCAGGTTCATCGCGCTCGCCTCCACGCCGCGCCGCAGCGGGCCCCACCAGATCTCGCCGGTCTCGGCGATTCCCCCGGAGATGACGACGAGGTCGGGATCGAGGACGTTGAGCAGGTCGCCGATCGCTCGCCCGGTGGCGAAGGCACAGTCGGTGATGACGTTGGTTGCCAGGCTCTCGCCGTCGTAGGCGCGGGCGAACACGTCTCGGGTGGAGTCGACTCTCTCCCCGTGGCGGTTGTAGGCGCGGTGAATGCCGGTGCCCGAGGCGAGCCCTTCGAGGTGGCCGGTCTTGCCGCACGGGCAGTGGACCCCGGCGGCCTCGGGAACGGAGACGTGCCCGACGTGTCCGGCCGCGGCGCGGGCACCGGTGAAGACCTCGCCGCCGGTGATGATCGCCCCGCCGATCCCGGTGCCGACGGCCACGAGCAGCATCGAGCCCCGCCCTTGGCCGGCGCCACGCACCGCCTCGCCGAGGCCGTGGGCGTGGACGTCGTTGAGTACTCCGGTGGGAAGCGCGAATTCGCTGCGGAGTGCGCCGGCGACGTCGGTTCCCACCCAGTCGATGATCGCGTCCGTTGCCGAGGTGATGGTGCCGCCCTCCACGACGCCGGCGGTGCCGACGCCGATCGCGACCGGTCTCTGCCCGCTCGCCGTCGCGTCGTCATGAGCGTGGCGAAGGCCGGTCGTCGTCACCCCGAGGACGGAGTCGGGGCCGAGCAACGCCCGGCTCGGGTCGGTGCGCGTGCCGTGCACGCGGCCGCCGGAGTCCACCCAGGCGGTCGTGGTCTTGGTGCCGCCGATATCGGCTGCGAGCACGCACTCGCCTGCCGCCAGCCCTGCGAAGGGCCGCGGTGTTGACAGCGCTGCGGAACTCACCTGAGGTTCACCGCGCTAGCGGGACGTCGTTCTCGACCAATACCTGGCGCACGCGTTCAATGTTATCGCCCTCGAGCGCGGTCATGGGCAGGCTCATCGCGTTGGTTTCGATGATGCCCATGAGCCATAACGCGGTTTTGAAGGCGCCGACCCCCATCGCGGGGCCGGTCTTGCCCTGCACGGCGAAGACGATCTCGAACAGCGCGGCGAGGCGATCCTGCTCGGCACGCACCGTTTCCCAGTCCCCCGCCCGGGCGGCCCGGTCCATCCGCACGTAGCCGGCCGGGTCGACGTTGCCGAGCCCGGGGACCGATCCGTTCCCGCCGGCGAGGTAGGTTCCGTCGACGACGACCTCGTGCCCGGTCAGGAGCACGAGCGGGGAACCGGCGGCCGCGTTCTTGGCGATGAGGCGGCGGAAGGAGACGTCGTCCCCGGAGGAGTCTTTCACCCCCGCGATGATGCCCTCGGTGCCGAGTTGCACGAGCAGATCGGCACCGAGTTTCACGTGGACGTTGACGGGGATGTCGTAGGCGAACACCGGCAGCGTGGTCGCGGCGGCGATCGCCCGGAAGTGGTTCTCGATCTCCTCGGGGCCGGTGACCGCGTAGAACGGTGCGGTCACGACGATCGCGTCGGCCCCAGCGGCCTCGGCGCGGCGAGCGTGTTCGACGACCCGGCGGGTCTGGCTGTCGATCGCCCCCACGAGCACGGGCACCCGCCCGGCGATGGTTTCGACCGCCGCGGCGAGCACCTCCTCGCGCATCGCGTCCTCGAAGTAGCCGACCTCGCCGGAGGAGCCGAGGATGAACAGCCCGTCCACTCCGCCGGCGATGTGGTGTTCGATGAGCCGAGCGAAGCTCGCGCGGTCTAGCTTCCCCTCGGAGGTCAGCGGGGTCACCACTGGGGGGATCACCCCGGTGAATCGCTGTTCCTTCGAGCTAGACGCGTGTGCGGCCATGTTGTTTCTCCTATTGGTGTGCAGAGGGTTATTTCAAGAGTGAGGGCGTGGCGCCGAGGAGGGTGCGGGTGTACTCCTCGGCCGGATTGGTGAAGATCTCTTCGGTGGTGTTCATTTCCACCTTGCGGCCGAGCAGCATCACCATGATCCTGTCCGAGACGTACCGCACGGTGTTGATGTCGTGGGAGATGAACACCATTCCCAGGCCGAGTTCGTTCTTCAGGTCGGTGAGGAGGTTGAGCACCTGGGCCCGCACCGAGACGTCGAGGGCGGAGGTGGGTTCGTCGGCGATGATGACGTCCGGCTCCAGGGCGAGCGCCCGCGCGATCGCGACCCGCTGGCGTTGCCCGCCGGAAATCTGCCGAGGCAGGACCCGCAGCGCGGACTGGGGCAGGCCGACGAGGCCGAGCAGCTCCCGTACCCGGGATTCGCGTTCCCGCGGGGAGCCGATGCCGTGCACATTGAGCGGGTCGATGAGCGCATCGTGGACGGTCATCCGGGGGTTGAGCGCGGTGGCCGGGTCTTGGAACACCACGGACACCGCCCGCCCGAGGGCGCGCCGATCGGAGGCGCGGTGGCGCATCGGTTTGCCGCGGAAGAACACTTCACCCGCGGTCACCGGCTGCAGGCCGACCATGACCCGAGCGAGGGTGGATTTTCCGCAACCGGATTCGCCGACGATCCCGAGGGTCTGCCCGCGGGAGACCGTGAGGGAGACGTCGTTGACCGCGTGCACCGTATCGGGGCGGAAAAGCTTCCCCGTCCGGGTTTTGTGGATGACGTGGACACCTTTGAGTTCGAGGATCGGATCGAGATCCACATCGGCGTGTTCGCGGGCGCTCATCGCACGCCTCCCTTCGCGAGTTCTTCGAGGTCTGGGGTGGTGGCATACACGTGCTGGTCCGCCCCCTGGACCGCCTTGAGGAACGGTTTCTGATCCAACCCGAGGGTGGGGTGGGAGGACCGCGGCGCGAACCGGTCGCCGGCAACGAACTCCGAGGGGGAGGGCACGGTGCCACGCACCTGGTGCAGGCGCCCCGACCCTTCCTCGATCGAGAGCACGGCGCCCAGGAGACCCTGGGTGTATTCGTGGCGAGGATCGGTGAGCAGTTCCCTCGTGGTCGCCTGCTCGACCACCTGTCCCGCGTACATCACCGTGATCCGGTGGGCGAGTTGGGCGACGAGGGCGAGGTCGTGGGAGACGAACACCATCGCGAACCCCAGTTTGGAACGCAGGTCGTTGAGCAGATCGACGACCTGCTGCTGCACTGTGACGTCGAGCGCCGTCGTCGGCTCATCGGCCATGACGAGGCGGGGGTTACGCGTGAGGGCCATGGCGATGAGCACCCGCTGGCGCTGCCCCCCGGAAAGCTCGTGGGGGTAGGACTTCAAGGTCCGCACCGGGTCGAGGCCGACGAGTTCGAGCAGCTCCTCCGCCGAGCGTTTACCGCCGCGTTTGGTGAGTTGGGCCATCTGCGAGCGGATGAGCATCGAGGGGTTGAGGGAGCTCAACGCGTCCTGGTACACCATCGACATGTCGTGCCCGCGCAGGGCGTTGTGTTCCTCGGGGCTCATCTTCAACACGTCCCGGCCGTCGAACAGGATCTCGCCGGTGATCCGCGCCGTCGGGGGGAGCAGACCCATCACCGCGAGGGAGGTGATGGACTTCCCGCACCCGGATTCCCCGACCAGCCCCATCGTCTCGCCGGGGCGGACGGAGAAGGAGACGTCGTCGACGATATTCACCTCTCCGTGCGCGGCCGGGAAGGCGATGGACAGGTTCTTGACCTCGAGCAGCGGCGCGGTGTCGTCGGAATATGCGAGCCGGTCGTCTCGGGAGAATTCCGAGGCGCGCAGCGTGGAAAGACGGGCGGCGAGGCCCTCGCGGACCTCTTCGGGGTCGACCTCGAGCACGCGGGCCTCGGCTTCTGCGTCCGATTCGGCCATGCGCAGCTCATCCGCCTCGACGTCGACGTTCGTGCGGGCCTTGGGGGTCGCGAGGGAGTCGGTCATCCCCTCCGAGAGCACGTTCAGGGTGAGCGTGGTGAGCAGGATCATCACGCCGGGGAAGAAGGTGGGCCACCAGCGCCCGGAGAGCAGCAGCTGCTTTCCTTCACTCATGATGTTTCCCCAGGAGGGGTCCGGCGGGCGTACCCCGGCGTTGATGAAGGAGAGCGAGGCTTCGAAGACGATCGCGTCGGCCACGAGCACGGTGGCGAAGGTGAGGATCGGGGCGATCGAGTTCCGCGCGACGTGTTTGACGAGGATCCACGCGGTACGCGCGCCCATCACCCGGGTCGCGGCGACGTAGTCCTCACCGAGTTCGGAGAGGATGTTCGCCCGCACCACCCGCGTGAGCTGCGGGGTGTACAGGAACGCGATCGTGAGCACGAGGATCGGCGTGGAGTTGCCGAACACCGCGACGAAAACGGCGGCGAGGGCGATCCCGGGGAAGGACATGATGATGTCCATGATCCGCATGAGCACTTCGGAGACGGCCTTGTTCGCCGTCGCCGCGATCGAACCGAGGATAGCCGCCGCGACGAGCGCGACCGCCGTCGCGCCGATTCCGATGACGAGGGAGAACCGGGAGCCGTAGAGCACCCGGGAGAAGATGTCCCGGCCGACGGCGTCGGTTCCGAACCAGTGCTCGCCGCTCGGGGCGGCGACCGCATCGTGGGAGGACAGGGGGCTGTAGGGGATGATCCACGGCGAGAGCGCCGCCCCGAGCGCTACGAGGATGATGAACAGCAGCGAAAGCTTCGCGGTGAAGGGGAGGCCGCCCGTGAATCGGAGGCCGGGTACGGAGAGGCGTTCAGTGAGTTTGCGTCGCATCACACGCTCCTAATCCGCGGGTTCACGAGCACGTAGATCAAGTCCACGATGATGTTGATGACGATGAAGGCGATCGCCACACTCAAGGTGACGCCCTGGACGAGGAACACGTCGTTGCGTTTGACCCCATCGAGGATGAGTTGCCCCATCGCTTGGATGTTGAAGATGATTTCGATAATGACGGCGCCGCCGATGAGGTAGCCGGCGCGTAGCCCGAGCACGGTGACGGGTGTGATGAGCGCGTTGCGGAACACGTTGCGGGCGATGACGACCCGTTTCGGGATGCCCGCTCCGATCGCGGTGCGCACGTAATCCTTGTCGAGTTCCTCGACCATCGCGGTGCGTACCACCCGGGTGAGGGACCCGGAGACGGGGAGCCCGAGGGCGATCGCCGGCAGCGCGATCTGTTTGAGGTACAGCCCCGGATCTTGCGTCAGTGGCACCCAGTCGCTGATGAGCGCGGGGAATATCCCCCAGCCACCGGGCACGTTGGCGAGCCACTGGATGAGGAGGATCGCGAGCCAGAACGAGGGCGTGGCAAGGGAGAGGATGGAAACGACCCGGATGAGCTGGTCGGGCCAGCGGTCGCGGTACAGGGCCGCGATGACCCCGAGAACCGCCCCGATGACGACGGCGATGAGCAGGCCGATGAAGGTCAACTGCAAGGTGATGGGCAGCGCGTGCATGACGACATCGGTGACCTTCTGGTTCCCTGAGGTCACCCCCATGTCCCCGTGCGCGATCAGGCGCCACACGAAGGTGAAGTACCGAACCCCGAGAGGGTCATTGAGCCCGTTTCGCTCCCGGTAGGCATCGATGGCTTCGGGGGAGGCGGACTCCCCGAGCGCAAGCCTTGCCGGGTCGATGGGGGAGAACGACATGACGACGAACACGAGCAGCGCCACGCCGAGGATCATGATCGGCAGGGCAACCAGGCGTCTGCCGATGAGCCTGATCAGGTTGGACACGCGTGCACTTCCCTTCTACGCGGAAACGCCGGGGCGTTGTGGGAGGGGGCCGCCCGCGGGGGTGGCCCCCTCCCATTGGGGTGAGAGTTAGCCTGCCAGGCCGACGTCCATGAGCGACAGGCCGGTCAGCGAGATCGGCTCGAAGCCGGAGAGGTCATCGGCGCTCCAGGCCGTGGGCACCTTGCGGTGGAACAGCGGGTAGAGCGGGATCTCGCGGGAGAGCGCGTCGTAGGTGTCGTTCCACAGTTCCTGACGCTTGGCCTCGTCGGTTTCCTGCAGGGCGTCGTCGAGGAGTCCTTGGATCTCGTCGTAGGAGTCCTGGCCCTTCCAGTGCATCCGCTGGTCGGTCCAGGTGTCCCCCGCGTACCACCAGCGCATGAGGAGGTCGGGGTCGTTACCGAACACGCTCGGGTCACCGGGGGCGATGAGCACGTCGTAGTCGTCGCCGCCGTCGATCTTCGTGTACTGGCCGGCGGACTGGCCCTCATCGAGAACCACCTTCACGCCGATCTCATCGAGGGATTCCTTGATGAGCGGGGTGACTTTGGCGACCCAGTCGTGGTCGGTGGAGAGCATCGTGATCTCCTCGCCCATGAGGCCGGTTTCCTCGAACAGCTCCTTGGCCTTCTCGGGGTCGTATTCGTACACGACCTCGGCCTCGTTGTAGTTCGGGTGCGAGCTCTGCACGAACGAGGAGGCGGCCTCGGCGTGGCCGAGCAGCGCGGTGTCGATGACCTTATCCATGTCGATCGCGTACATCAGCGCCTGCCGGTTACGAACGTCAGAGAAGTTGTCGCTGGACATGTTGAACATCGCGAACAGGAGCCCGAAGCCCTGCACGGATTCCACGTCTGCGCCCTGGGCCTCGAGGGTTTCGATGTCGAGGTAGGGAACCGAGTCGATCGCCGAAACGCTGTCCGAGGCGAGGGCGTTGACGCGGGCGGTGGCGTCGGGCAGGACGTCCCACACGAGTTCCTTGACCTGGGCCGGGTGGTCCCCGGTGTAGTCGTCGAAGCGTTCGAGCTTCACGGTGCCGCCGGCGCCGTTGTCGGTCATCTCGTACGGGCCGGTCCCGATCGGGTTGGCATCGAAGGCGTCGAGGTCTTCTTCCACCGCCGCCTGGGGAACGATCTTCACGACGGCGACGCGCTCCTCGAGAACACCGACGGGGTATTCGAGGTTGAGCTGCACGGTCGTGTCATCGGTGGCTTCCACCGATTCGATGAAGGGGATGAACTGGCTGTAGAGCGAGTTGTTGTCCGGGTCGAGTACCCGGTCGAAGGAGAACACGACGTCGTCGGCGGTCACCGGGGTGCCGTCGTGGAAGACCGCGCCTTCGCGCAGGGTGGCGGTGTAGGTGGTCTCGTCCACTTCTTCGAGCCCGTCGGCTGCGAGCGCGTTGTACGGTTCGCCGTTGGCGGGGTCGAGTTCGGTCAGGCCCTCGAGCGTGTGCCAGTTGACCGCGACGGTCAGCGCCGCCGACGTGGTCATCGGGTCATAGCCGTTGGTCCCGAGCTCGTAACTGATCCCGGCCCGGATGGTGCCATCGGGATCTCCGCTGCCCTGGCTCTCGCCATCGGCATCGGCGGCGCCTTCTTCGGGGGCGCCGTTCCCGTTATCTGAAGGTGCGCACGCGGCCAGGGCAACTACAACGCTCGCTGCAGCGAAGGCGGTGGTTGCGCGGCGAATCCCGCGGCGCCTCATTCCAAGTGTGTGATTCATCGTTGAAACCCTTCCGGGTGTCGGGTGCATCGTTTACATCGGACATCAGACATCCTATGCTTAGATTCCTGAGGAAGTAAACCTGCGCCACAATGGAACGAGCAATTGTGGCCCAGATCGCATAGTCCGGCGATCCCCCTTACAACAGATGGATAATCGATGACCGTTTCACCAACCCGGGTCCCGTGGTCGGCCACCGAGGCTCTCCAGGAGCTCATCCTCGCCGAGGGCCTTCGCCCCGGCGACCCCATGCCCACAGAGATCGAACTCAGCGAACGGCTCGGCGCCGGGCGCTCCACCATCCGCGAGGCGATGAGGACCCTTTCCAGCCTCGACATCGTGGAGGTCCGCCACGGCCACGGCACGTACGTCGGCAACTTCTCCCTCGCCCCGCTCGTCAATGGCCTCATCTTCCGCGCCCGCTTCGATGCCTCGGCGGACTTCCAGACCCTTCGGGAGGTCCTTCAAACCCGGATCGCGCTCGATCTCGCGGTCGCCGACGAGCTCGTCACCCAGTTCGGGGGCGAGGAGGACCCCGAACTCAACGCCCTCGTCGAGGCGATGGCCACCAAGGCCCAGGCGGGAGAGAGTTTCGCCGAAGAGGACCGCCGCTTCCACCTGCTGCTCATGGAACGGGTCGACAACCGCCTCTTCGGCGAACTCGTCGAATCGTTCTGGAAGATCCAGACGAAGGTGCAGCCCCACCTCGGGGTCGCCCCTGGAGCGGACATCATCGAGACCGCCCGCGCCCACGGAACGATGCTGGAGGCCGCCCGCAAGGGTGACGCCGCTGCGTACCGCCAGGCCGTCCTCGACCACTACGCTCCGCTGCAACGCGCCGTCGAACGCGCGCGGGGGCGCCAATGAGCGCCGACGGCGACCCGCGCCCGGTGGTCCTCGCCGAACGCGGGGTGGGCGGGTACTGCCAGTACCGGATCCCCGCGCTCACCGCGACGACGGACGCGGTCTTGTGCGCCTTCGACGCCCGCCTGAACCTCGATGACCTCCCCGCCCCGATCGACCTCCTGCTGCGCCGGTCCACCGATTCCGGGCGCACCTGGTCCGATCCGCAGGTTGTACGCACCGGAACGGGATTCGAGGGATTCGGGGACCCTTCCCTGCTGGCCGCCCCCACCTCCGGGCGGGTCCTGCTGTTCCACTCCGCGACGATCTTCGCGGGCTTCTTCGAATCCTCCGATTCCCTCGACGACACCGACCCGCACGCCCAGCATGCCGACCTCGGCATCTCGGACGACGGCGGGCGCTCCTGGCGGTACGTGCGCCTGAGCTCCGCCCTGCGCGCCAGCGGCAACGCCCACCTCACCGGGGGCGAGCGCATCTCCGGGCTCTTCGCCACCTCGGGCGCGGGCTGCGCCCTCACCGGCGGGCCGCACGCGGGCCGGCTCGTTCAACCGTTCGTCCTGCGCGTCGGCGCCCGGATCGAGGTCGCGTGCGCGCTCAGCGACGACCACGGGGAGACCTGGCGCCTCGGCGCGCCGGTCCCCACGCCCGAGGGTGCGGAACTGAACGAATCGAGCGTCGCCGCGCTTCCCGGCGGCGCCCTGGTGCTGCACTCGCGGGGCACCGGCTGCCGCTGGCAGGCGATGTCCCACGACGGCGGGGAGACGTTCGCGCCGGCCGTCGCCGCCGCCGATCTCGTCGACTCGGGCACGAACGGTTCGGTTCTCGCCGCCGGCGGGGAGCTCTTCGCCTCCCACACGGCCGACCCGGACCTGCGCCGCCGCGCCACGATCAGCCGCTCGAAGGACGGCGGTCACTCCTGGCAGGAGGCACGGGTGGTAGCGGCCGGAGCCGCGGGGTACACCCAACTCGCCGAGCTCCCCGATGGGGGAATCGGGATCGTTTATGAGGCGAATGGGTACCAGCAGATCCTGTTCGAGCGATTCTCCCGAAGCGAACTGCGGGCGCAGACACTCGAAACTGTAGGCGGGGCGCCGGGATGGAAACGCAAGATTGCCGGGCCGCTGGCGATCGACGTCGTCCTACGCTCGATCACCCCAGCCGAACCGGCCGAGGAAACCGGCCCGACGCACGAGATCGACCTGGCCGGATACACCGATATCCCGACCACGGTGTTCAAAGAGATCGGTCTGGACCGTTCGCAAACGGTGCAGGTCCTGCGCACCCGCGAGGGGCTCGCCGCACCGTTTTCTGCGGGGATCCACGCGGGCGAGACGCTCACCTTCCACGCCCGCGTGTGCAACTCCTCCGACCTGCCCCTCGAGGTCGACTGGGCGGGGCAGACCCGCGCGCTCGGCCCGGGTGAATGCTGGGTCCGGCGCGACCTTCGGCGCACCCTCGATACCCCACTCGCGGGCGAGGTCGATCCGGTGGAACTGGCGGATGTCAGCGCCGCGGCCAGGGCTGGGGATAGCGCTGCTCGATCGCGGCGTTGAGCGCCCGTAAGGTCCGCATCAACTCCTCGCGCTCCTGCGCCGACCACTCGCTCAGGGTGTTTGCGAGCGCGGCACAACTCGCCTGGCGATCGGCCTCGAGGCGCTCGCGGCCGGTGCGCGTGAGGTGAAACCTGCGCGCCAGGCCGCCGGATTCATCTCCGCGGCGCTCCGCCAGCCCGTTCTTCAGCACAGCCGAGGTTTGCCGGTTGAGCGTTGAGGTGTCGAGGCCGAGGATCCGCTGGAGATCCCCGATACTCATCGGGCCACCGACCTCGAGGAGATTTAGCAGAGTGTATGCGCTCTCGTCGAGTCGGTCGCCATCCCGCTTCGAACGGCCGACGGCTGCGGTGATATGGCGGGAAAGGGCGAGGATCTCGTACTCGATGTCCCGAATTTCTGGGCTCATGTGGGAAATCTTACCTTCCGTGTGCATGCTGCACTCGATGTGTATGATGCACACGTGCTTCACTCTTCCACTCGCGCTTCTGCCGTAGGACCCGCTTCGCCGACGCCATCCCTCACCTCCCGTTCGTCCGGGCCCCGTCATCGCCGCCCTCGCCGTCGGGGGCGTCTTAGTCTCCCTCGCACAGACCCTCATCATCCCGCTCATCACCCAGCTGCCGCAGATCTTCAACACCTCGGCCGCGAACGCGTCATGGATCATCACCGTTACCCTGCTCGCCGGAGCGGTCTCCACGCCGATCACTGGGCGCCTGGCGGACCTGTACGGCAAGAAACTGATGCTCCTGCTCGCCCTCGCCGCCTTTATCGTGGGCGCGCTCGTCTCCGCAGCCGCCCCCGGGCTTGGGGCCATGATCGCCGGCCGAGCCATGCAGGGAGTCGCCGCGGGCCTCATCCCGCTCGGGATATCACTTATGCACGACCTGCTCCCGCGCGATCGGGCGGGCAAAGCGATCGCGCTCATGAGCGCCTCGATGGGCATCGGCGGTTCCCTCGGGCTACCCCTGGCCGCCGCGGTCGCACAGTTCGCCAACTGGCGGATCCTGTTCCTCAGCGTTGCCCTCGTGGCGGCGCTCATCGCCGCGGCGCTAATGTGGCTCATCCCCACGGTCCCTGCGAGTTCCCAGCGCGCAGGTAGCTTCGATGTCATCGGCGCTCTTGGTCTTACCGCCGGCCTCGTCGCCCTGTTGCTCGCCATCTCCAAGGGCAGCGATTGGGGCTGGACGAGCGCTGCCACTCTCGGCAGCGCCGCGGGCGCGGTCCTGGTGCTGTCGCTGTGGGGGTTGCACCAGACCCGCAAACGCCATCCGCTCGTGAACCTGCGCACGGCGGCGATCCCCGCGGTGCTGTTGACGAACATCGCCTCGATCCTCATCGGGTTCACGATGTACGCGATGAACCTCCTGCTTCCGCCGGTCATTCAATTGCCCGTCGACCTCGGCTACGGCCTCGGCCAATCGATGGTCGCGATGGGGCTGTGGATCTTTCCCATGGGGATCGGAATGGTCGCGGCCTCCAACCTCGGGGCAGCGATCAGCCGAAAGCACTCGCCCCGGATCACCCTCATCGTTGCCGGGCTCGTCGCGGCCGCGGGCTACGGCAGCGTATTCGCGGTGCTCGCAACGATCGGGAACCGGTCCCCCGGGCCGGCCGATGTCGGCACGATCGCGCTCACGCTCATCCTCGTCTCCCTGGCGAGCGCGATCATCGGTGCGGGCATCGCCCTCGCCCTCGGCGCGATCCCCGCACTCATCCTGTCGGTGGTGCCGGTGACCGAGACCGCGGCCGCGAACGGGCTCAACGCCCTCATGCGCTCACTCGGCACGACGTCGGCCGCAGCTGTGCTCGGCGTGATCCTCGCCTCGCTCACCCATCAGGCTGGAGGACTCGCGGTGCCGACCCTCGGCGGCTACCTCACCGGGCTCGGGTTGACGACGGGGATCGCTCTAGCTGCAAGCGCGGTCGCCGCGTTCATCCCTCGCCGCTAAGGTGGCGACCACCTGGGCCCGCTGTCAGCCGAGCACGCGCTCGAGATCGATGGCGTGCAACGACTCGAGCGAATCCTCGCGCGTTCCCGGGCCTCGGATTCATCCGCGAGCGCGTTCGCCAGTACACTCGCCTCGATCACCATCCCCGCTGTCGTTCCCCTTCAATCGTAGCTGTGGAGCACGCAGTCCCTGGGAATCTGACGCGGTTCGTGGGACAATCGCACCATGTCTGACAAACGGTCGCTATGGTCCAACGACTCGTTCCTGTCGATCGGATCGAAAGGATCATTCCTGTCGATCGGGTCGACCGGTTCGGCGTTCTCAATTGGCTCGATCGCCTCGTTCGGGTCGATCTTCAGTCTTGGTTCGTTTGCGAGCCTGGGCTCCGCGTTCTCGTCCCGGTCGAAGTGGTCGCTCATGTCGCACCGGTCAACAAACGCGATCCAAGAGTCCCATACCGAAGGCGCCTCGGCAGCGCCGGCGGCCGTCTTCGCGGTCGCCGCGGCCGCGCTGGCGGGATGGTGGATATCGAAGAAACGCACTGCTAAATAGTCCGCTTCGGAAGCCCGGGGCATTCCTCAGAGGCCGTGCTCGTTCACCCCGGGCCCTGATCACTCAAAGACGTAGGCGAGAACCTCAACGGCCTGCTCCACCGTTTCGACCGTGACGTTGGTCTTACGGGAAAGCTCTTTCAGTGGGTGGATGAGTGACTCCGGGCGAATCATGATGCTCGGCTTGCCCAGGGCGAGTGCGGTGCTCAGGTCCATGGCCGTGTTCCACTGCCGGTACTGCTCACCGAAGAGGGCGATGACGATATCTGCCTTGTTGAGCAGTACTTCGGTACGGAAGTTATTGATGTCGGACGCGGCGAGATCGCGGAAGTAGTTGTTCGGCTGAGTGCCCTGGATGTCTTCGCCGACGTTGTCGGAGCGCTCGTGCACCTGCTGGGGAAAGACGAATTCCAGATCGACGCCCTTTTCCTTGACCTTCCTGATCAGGTCTTCGCGCCAGCTCGTGTGGATTTCACCGGCCAAGTAAACCGTTAATTTCATTTGGAGATCCTCGACGTCGAAGCAAGTAGAACCGCCACACACTGTAGCAGGGAATGTGAGTATCCCTGGGAGCGCAGTTACTGGCCGGGCTCGGCGCGCCGGTTGTGAGCGTAGCGAACGCCGAGGCCGGGCACCACCCATAGCAGGAGCGCGAGGAGGAGCGCCCACCCGAAGCCGATGATCCTCTCGAGGATCAGCACCGCAGCGATCGCGAGGGCCGCCGCGATGGACCTCGTCACCCATATTCGCGCAGGTATATCGGAAGGGCCGCCGAGGATCGCGAATCGGCGATCAGGGTTCGCGCGCGAGAGGTGGATCACCGATCTGACTCCGAACACGGCGGCGCCGCAAAGGAGCGCTGCGGCGATGACCGCCGCTGTCGCGCTTGCCGCGGTTTCAGTGACGAGCCGCGAGAGCCCGATCGCCGCGGCACCCAGGCCCAAAACTGTGCCGAGAGCCGCTACCCACGAGGACGCCGTCACTGTCCGCGTCGGCTCCGGCAGCGCGGGGTCGTTCACTTGGAGATGCGGTACGCCCTGCACGACCAGCACGCGGGCCGCGCCTATCGTCACCGCCACACCGGCGATCGCAAGAATCATCGGGATTGCCATACTCAACCCTTTCACGCTCCCGCCTCGGCCGGGGCGGTTATCGCGTAGGGCGGCGCTCCGGCGGTGCAGTGGAGGCCATCGGGCGCTCGGCGCAGCTGGTTCAGCGCCCTCGGCGCAATTCAATATGGCGCCGCTCCCACACCACGAGCGCTTGGGAGTCCCCCGAAACCCGGGGCCGCTCACCCGGCGCGGCGGCGACGATGTCGCCAGCGGCGGACGCGGTGAACACGCGCGGCTGATGGCTGATACCGAGCAGATCCTCGACCCGCGCGCGGAGCTGCTCGTTTTCCTCCACGAGCGCGAAGATCCGAGCAATCCCGGCGAGGTTGATCCCCTCTTCTTTGGAAAGTCGCTGGATCTCTTTGAGTTTGTCGATGTCCCGCAATGAGTAACGCCGGCCCCGGCCCGCGGCGCGTCGAGGCACCACGAGGCCGAGCCGGTCGTAGGTACGCAGGGTTTGGGCGTGCATGCCCGCTCGCTGCGCAGCAGCGGAGATGAGGTATGCCGGTGCGTCGTATCCCATGGCGCGCCCTTACGAGGCTGCCTGTTCGTCGAGGCCGGCTCGAACGTCCTCACCTTCGGTCGCCGCTGCGAACTCCTCCAGCGCGGTCTTGGCCGCCTTCGAGAGATTCTTCGGCACGGCAACCTCCACGGTGACGATGAGATCCCCGGTACCTTTCGGCGTCCGCACGCCTTTACCCTTCACGCGCAGGCGTGCTCCCGAGGACGTCCCCTTCGGCACGCGCACCCGGACGCTGCCGCCGTCGAACGTGGGCACCGCGACGGTGGCCCCTTTGACGGCTTCGGGGAAGGACACGGGCACGGTGATCGTGAGGTTGCGTCCGTCGATCCCGAACACGGGGTGCGGTTCGACCGAGACGGTCACGATGAGGTCACCGGCCGGGCCGCCGCCCTGGCCGGGTTCGCCCTTGCCGCGCAGACGGATCTTCTGGCCGTCCTTCACGCCGGCGGGGATGCGCACGTTCATGCGCCGCCCACCCACGTTGAGGGTCACGGCCTCCCCTTCGACGGCGGAGCGGAACGGCAGGCGGGTGCTCGCTGCGAGGTTCGCGCCCGGTTGGGCGCCGAATCCTGCCGGGGCGCCGCCCCCGCCACCGAACATCTGGGAGAGGATGTCTTCGAATCCACCCGCTCCCCCGCCGGTGCTGGAGTAACGCACGTGCGGGCCACCGCCCGCGCCGCCGGCACCGCCGAACATTCCGCCGAAGAGGTCCTCGAATCCGCCGGCCCCGCCAGGCCCTCCCGGGCCGGATGCGAACCGCGGACCGCCTCCCGCCATCGCGCGCAAGGCGTCGTACTGCTGGCGCTTCTCGGAGTCGGAGAGGACCGAGTACGCCTCGCCGACCTCCTTGAATTTGGTTTCAGCCTCTGGATCGCCGGCGTTCTGGTCGGGGTGATACTTACGGGCGAGTTTGCGGTAGGCCTTCTTGATGTCGGCCTCGGAGGCGTCCTTAGGCACACCGAGGGCGGCGTAGAAATCCTTCTCTAACCAGTCCTGACCGGTCATGCCTCACCTCCTTGCTGTCGATAGTGAATATTGTGTGCGTTATGCAGGGCCGGCCACCCCCACGCGGGCGGGCCGTACGACCTTTTCCCCGACGCGGTAGCCCGGTTGCATCACGACGTCGATGACGTCCGTTTCCACGCCCTCTTTCGCGTTGTGCATGAGAGCCTCGTGAATATTGGGGTCGAACTCCTCCCCGGCCGCGCCGTATCGCGCGACCCCGAAGTTCTGCTCGAGGGTTTGCTCCAGCTTCTCGGCGATGGACTTGAACGGGCCATCCAGTTCGTCGTGCTGGCGAGCTAGCTCGATGTCATCAAGGACGGCGATGAGCGCCTCGACAACTTCTTCTTGCCCACGCTTGCGCGCTTCGCCCATCTCGTTGCGGGAACGTTGAACGTAGGCGTTGTGGCGTTGCTCCGCGTTGTAGATGTCGGCTTTGGCCCGGGCGAGCTGATCGGCCATCTCGAGCATTTCGTTCTTGGCCTTCTGCAGCTCGTCGAGTTCGGCTTCCGCCTGGGTGTCAGCCTCGTCGGGCGCGGGCGGATCGGCCGGGGCCGGGGCCCCGCTCGGCATGGGAGCGGGGCCACCGGTCTCGGGGAGGTCCTGACCTTCGGCGGGGCCGCCGGTGGTGGGATCCTCGGTCACTTGTTCTCCTCGTCTTCATCCACGATTTCGGCGTCGACGACGTCCTCATCCGCTTCGGGAGCGGCCTCACCGGCATCTCCCGTGGCCTGAGCGGCCTGGTCCGCGGCGTAGAGCGCCTCGCCGATCTTCTGGGACGCGGTGGTGAGCTCTTCTTGAGCCGTCTTCACCGGTTCGATGTCTTCACCCTCGAGGGCTTCCTTGAGCTTGTCGACTGCTCCCTGCACCTCCGAGGAGATGTCTTCGGAGAGCTTGTCGGCGTTGTCCTTGAGCAGCTGTTCGGTCGTGTAGACCTGGTGCTCAGCGGAGTTGCGCAGCTCCTGCTCCTCGCGGCGCTGGGCGTCTTCGGCGGCGTGCTCTTCGGCTTCCTTGACCATCCGGTCAATCTCTTCCTCCGGCAGCGCCGAGCCACCCGTAATGGTCATCGATTGTTCCTGGCCGGTGCCGCGATCCTTCGCCGAGACGTGCACGATGCCGTTGGCGTCGATGTCGAAGGCGACCTCGATCTGCGGCATCCCGCGCGGCGCGGGAGCGATCCCGGTGAGTTCGAACGTTCCCAGCGGCTTGTTGTCCCGAGCGAATTCGCGTTCACCCTGGAACACCTGGATGAGCACCGAGGGCTGGTTGTCCTCCGCGGTGGAGAACACCTCGGAGCGCTTGGTGGGGATCGCGGTGTTGCGTTCGATGAGCTTGGTCATCACGCCACCCTTGGTCTCGATTCCGAGCGAGAGCGGGGTGACGTCGATGAGGAGCACGTCCTTCCGCTCCCCCTTGATCACGCCGGCCTGGAGACCAGCACCGACGGCGACGACCTCGTCTGGGTTGACGCCCTTGTTGGGATCGCGCCCGTCGGTGAGATCCCTGACGACCTCGGTGACCGCCGGCATCCGGGTGGAACCACCGACGAGGACCACGTGGTCGATGTCGGATACGGAGATGCCCGCATCCTTGATGACGTTCTGGAACGGCACCTTGGTGCGTTCGAGCAGGTCCTTGGTCATGTCTTCGAACTGGGCGCGGGTGAGGCGCTCGTCGAGGTGGATGGGCCCGTTCTCGCCCATCGAGAGGTACTGCAGCGAGATCGTGGTCGACGTTGCGGAAGAGAGTTCCTTCTTCGCCGATTCCGCCGCTTCGCGCAGACGCTGTAGGGCGATCTTGTCCTTCGAGAGGTCCACGCCGGTGTTGTTCTTCACCTGGGTGACGAGCCAGTCAACGATCTTGTTGTCCCAGTCATCCCCACCGAGGCGGTTGTCACCGTTGGTCGCGCGCACCTGAATGGTGGAGAAGTCGTCTTCATCCTTGCCGACTTCCAGCAGGGAAACGTCGAACGTCCCCCCACCGAGGTCGAACACGAGGATGAGTTCGTCTTCCTTGCCCTTTTCGAGACCGTAGGCGAGCGCAGCCGCGGTCGGTTCGTTGACGATCCGCAGCACGTTCATACCGGCGATCTGGCCCGCTTCCTTCGTCGCCTGGCGTTCGGCGTCGGAGAAGTATGCAGGAACCGTGATGACGGCGTCCGTTACGTCTTCCCCGAGGTAAGATTCGGCGTCCTTCTTCAGTTTCCCGAGGATTCGCGCGGAGATCTCCTGCGCGGTGTAGGTCTTGTCGTCGATCTCCACGCTCCAGTCGGTGCCCATGTGGCGCTTGACTGAAGAGATGGTGCGGTCAACGTTGGTAACGGCCTGACGCTTGGCCACCTCACCGGTGAGGACTTCACCGGCTTTCGAGAACGCGACTACCGATGGCGTGGTGCGGGCGCCCTCGGCATTCGCGATCACGGTGGGTTCGCCACCTTCGAGAACGGAGACCACGGAGTTCGTGGTACCGAGGTCAATTCCGACCGATCGTGCCATGAGGTTTTCTCCTTCTTGTTTCTAGGTTGAGTCGTAAGCACTCAAGTTTGATCCGGGATCTAGTCTGCGCCGCGCTGGACGCGATGTCAAACCGAACTTGAGTCCACTAGGCTCAACTCTGCGTTGGGCGGATTTATTCCGCATCGCCACCTGATGCTCCGGCTCGCGCCGCGATGGAGGAACCCACAGATCACAGGTTCATATCGAACTCATCTCGATATTCCCGAGGAGGCCCGAGGAGCGGAAACTTAGGTAACGTCGTCGCTATGTCAAAACTCCGGATGCTCTCAGCCGCACTTCTCCTCGCCCTCGCAGGGTGCTCAACAGGCGCGCCAGATTCCTCGACCGCCGACCACGACGCCGAGGAAGCGCGAGATGTCGGCGCTCCGGCGGACGCATCAGGAGACTCCCCAGAAGCGCGCGAAGTTGTCACGACCGGGTCGCTCACGGTCATCGTCGACGATCCCAGCGTCGCCGTCGACGAGGTCGTCGCCATTGTCGAGAACGTTGACGGTCGGATCGACAGCCGCTCGGAAACCGCCGCCGATAGTTCCAAGAAGGCATCGGCGCGCTTGACAGTCCGCATTCCGGCCGACGAGGTGACGGAAACCATTGAGGAAATGGGGGAGGTCGGCGAGGTGAAGAATGTGTCCCTGACCTCCGACGACGTCACCCAGTACGGCCGCGATCTCGATGCTCGGATCAGCGCTCTGGAGGCCTCCACCGACCGGCTCCTTGAACTGATGGAGGAGGCCGACTCCAGCGAAGCTCTCATCGACGCAGAGAACGCGTTGAGCGAGCGCCAGGCCGACCTGGAAGCGCTACGGTCTGAACGTGAATATCTCAGCGACCAAGTAGCGATGTCCACCCTCACCGTATCTCTCACCGCCGAATCCACGGCAGACTTCGAAGCGGGTGGTTTCCTTGGCGGGATCAAGAGTGGCTGGAACTCTCTGGTCGGCTTCCTCAGCAGCGCGCTCGTCGCACTTGGCGCCCTGGTCCCGTGGGCGATCGTGCTCGGCGTACCTGCCACGCTCATCATCTGGCTCGTGCGCCGGCGGCGCCGGCAGCGCCGCAGCCGACTCCCACAATCCCGCGCCGTCCCGACGGAGGAGTAGAACGGGGGAGCCTTCCGCACGCGCGGCGCGGATCGCACGCGCCCGCGCGGCAAGAAGACGGCGATCGTCCGAGCCTTGCCAGATCAGAAGGGAATCGCGCTTTCGAGGCGGAAATTTCCCGCAGCAACGCACATCGCACATTTTCACACTCTCATTTCGCCTACAAATTGGCAGAAATGAGACGGGCTAATGCCACGCTATCGATAGTCCGGCAGAGGGTACCCGCGATGAAGCGGTCACGCGCGTTTCCGAATTCACTTGCGCGTCCGCGCTTCCACGGAGTAGCTTGGGGCGCTTGTGCACCAGAGTTGCACTTCTGACGAGCAGCGCCTCACTCTTCGTACCGGCACGTCACAACACCCGTCCTGGAGCTCTCCTCCACGACGATTTCGCCGTCCCAAACGATCATGCAGCTCACCGGGGCGCCCGGGTCGTCATCCGGGGCGGTCACCGTTATTCGCGCTTCGTTCTTCTCCGTGTTGAAATGCGCCCAGCCATCCCGTTCCCATTGCTGGGTATGTGAGCGCACGTCGTCGTCGAATTCGACTGTGAAAACGGGGCCGCCTTCGGCTCGCAACTCCACCTCGGTGATGTTGGGACGGGCTAGCATCACTCCGATGGCGATGGCAGCCATAAGCATGGCGTCGACGGCGAGACCTGCGATGCCCGACGCAAGTGCCCAACCACCGAGCTTGCGATCGAACTGGCGTGTGCGGGCGCGAAGACTCAGCGCCACTGCCGTCCCACCGAGGGCCAGGCCGAGGAGCCGCAGCACAAGAATCGCCGCTGGGAAAGTCGTGACGACAGAAAACAGCGGGAAGAGCGCGGCGGTGATAGCCAGGGCCGCGATGCCCAGCCAGAGCGCCGCGACAACGCGCCGCCGTCGTTGCTGCTTCCCCTCGAGAACATTTCCCTGCTCTTCGCCGGCGGCAGACCTGGCCGGATTCCCCATCGTTCTCCCCTAGCGCTTCCGCGGCCTTCCATTGAGGCTGCTCCGCAGTCTATCCGCAGCCGATGGCCCCCAGCGGCAGAGCCCTCTAGGGGGCGCACGCTCGGGCAATCGAGCGCTCCTCCACCCAAAGCTTTCGTTGGAGCATTTGCGAGAAATCAAGCAAATCAAGGCGCAATCATCACTACTAGCGGATTCAGCAGTGAAGCTGCTTCTTACGCGGAACAAGTCCCTACCCGAATCCTCCTGATCGATGGGCACCGGCGCACTCGGCTAATGGTCCGCTACGGCCTCGGCATTCAAGTAGAACGTACCGTGCACGTTGTGGAAGACGACGAGGTCTTCTTCGAGGGCCTATGGACGACTTGTCATATTCAGCTCCCAACATCATTTATGAGGACCACGAAGAGCGCGCACACATATTGAGGCGGGAATGTGGCGCCCTTGAACGGCTGGCTGACCACTTGGAGCTCGATACCGAGGCTGGAAAACAACCGACTTATCGAAACCTATATCGCAGGCGATAACCCTCCACTATTGTTGTTTCTATGGATATCCGCGCGGTGAGACTTGCAGCTGGCATGGGCCAGTCCGAACTCGCGCGCCTTGCAAACGTTTCCCAGCCAAACCTCTCCGCATACGAAAACGGGCGTCGCACACCTTCCGCGGCCGTCCTCGAACGTATAACGCGGGCATTGCAAGTACGCCCTTCCGCTCGCCTGGAACAGCACCGCGAAGCCGTTCATACTGCAGTAGCAGCTCACCACGCACGCGCCCCGCGCGTATTCGGATCCGTCGCACGCGGCGAGGACGCTCCGGGCTCAGACCTCGATATTCTCGTGGATTTTACCGACCGGGCCAGTCTGCTAGACGAAGTGGGTCTACGCGTCGAACTCACCGATCTTCTCGGGGTTTCTGTTGACGTTATTGCCGCCGACACCCTCCGCGGAGAGTTCCGCGAGCGAGTATTGCGCGAATCGGTTCCCCTATGACGAACGGACAGAAAAAAGCACGAGACGCCATCTCGAGCGTGATCAGTGTGTGCGACACGATTACTGACATCCTCCCCGCTTCTCTGGAGGCTTTCGAACGCGACATCCGCAGCCAGTGGGCGATAGAGATGGGCCTCATTCGAATCGGGGAAGGGGTCAATCGAATCCCCACAGACATACTCGAGCAGTACGATGGGCAACCGTGGCGCCGGATCGTCGCGATGCGAAACTTCGCAGCGCATCAGTATGATGATCTCGACCCAGG
>DATGUB010000003.1:0-75739 GCA_035301585.1 Beutenbergiaceae bacterium
CGCTCCCCACCCGAAGGAGAACGGCCGCCGATGAGCAATGAACACATCGCCGAGCGCATCGCTGCCTCGGCGCAGAAGCCCCGGGCCCGGATCGCCGTGGCTGAATCCCTCACGAGCGGAGCGCTCGCCTCGGCCCTGGGAGCCGCGCCGGACGCCGCGGAGTGGTTCGCCGGCGGGATCGTCGCCTACAACAGCGACGTCAAGCACAACCTGCTGCGGGTCTCGCCGGGCCCGGTCGTGCGTGCGGGCGCGGCGGAGGAGATGGCCCGCGCGGCGCGGGAGATGTTCGAGGCGACGATCGCCGTCGCCGTCACGGGCGCGGGCGGCCCGGCGGCCCAGGATGACCGGCCCGCCGGGACCGTTTTCATCGCCGTCGCCTCGGGGAGTGGGGTCTCCACGTCCGAGTTTTGTTTCGACGGCGGCCCCGAGCAGGTCGTGGAGCAGACGGTCCGTCACGCGCTGCGCCTGCTCGAGGGCGCCCTGGCTGCTTAGCCGCGTACTGCCCGGTTCGCCGCGGAGATGATCGCCTTGAGGGTGGCGGTGGTGATCGAGGGGTCGATCCCCACCCCCCAGATGACCTCGTCGTTGATCTCGCACTCCACGTAGGCGACCGCGGAGGCGTCGCCCCCTTCGGACAGCGCGTGTTCGGCGTAGTCGAGCACCGCGACCTGCAGCCCGCGTTGGGCCAGGATCTGGACGAACGCGGCCACCGGCCCATTACCGGTGCCGACGAGCTCGTGTTCCTCACCGTTGTCGCTGATCGTGGCGGTGAGCTGATCGTCGCCGCCATCCCCGGAGGATTTCACCTTGGTCGCCCCGAGCGAGAACCGGCCCCAGGATCGCAGGCCGTTGCCGACGACGGCGGCCGGCAGGTATTCGTCGACGAAGATCTCCCAGATCTGCTCGGCCGTCGTCTCCCCGCCGCTGAGCTCGGAGCGGTTCTGCACCGCGGTGGAGAACTCGATCTGCAGGCGGCGCGGCAGGTCGAGGTGGCGGGTGGAGGACAGCAGGTAGGCCACGCCCCCCTTGCCCGATTGGGAGTTCACGCGGATGACCGCCTCGTAGGTGCGGCCGACGTCGGCGGGGTCGACGGGCAGGTAGGGCACGTCCCAGGGCACCGCGGTTTCGTCGCCCCCGGCGTCGTTCACCTGCCGGGTACGTTCGTCGAAGCCCTTCTTGATCGCGTCCTGGTGGGAGCCGGAGAAAGCCGTGTACACCAGATCCCCGCCATAGGGGTGGCGCGGGTGCACGTCCATCTGGGTGCAGTGTTCGACGGTCCGGCGGATGTGATCGATGTCGGAGAAGTCGATGCCTGGGTCGACCCCTTGGGAGTACAAGTTCATCCCGAGGGTGAGCAGGTCGACGTTGCCCGTTCGTTCGCCCTGCCCGAACAGGCAGCCCTCCACGCGATCGGCCCCCGCCATCACGGCGAGCTCGGCGGCGGCGACGGCGCTGCCGCGGTCGTTGTGGGGGTGCACCGAGAGCACCACGTTCTCCCGGCGGGTGAGGTGGCGGCTCATCCACTCGATCATGTCGGCGTACACGTTCGGGGTGGAGCGTTCGACCGTGGCCGGGAGGTTGAGGATGATCTCCCGCGCGGCGTCCGGCTGCCAGATGTCCATCACCGCTTCGCACACCTCCAGGGCGAAGGGGAGCTCCGTGTCGGTGAAGATCTCCGGCGAATATTGGTATCCGAAGATCGTGTCGTCGTCGAGGATCTTCTCGGCGAAGTCCATGACGGCCTGGGTGCCGCGGGTGGCGAGCTCGATCGTGGCGGCCTCGTCGTTACGGAAGACGACGTTGCGGAACACCGGGGCGGTGGCGTTGTACATGTGCACGGTCGCGCGTTTGGCGCCGACGAGAGAGCTCACGGTGCGTTCGATGAGGTCACCTCGGGCCTGGGTGAGCACGGAGATGACGACGTCATCGGGAACGGCGTCGTCGTCGATGATGGAACGCACGAAGTCGAAATCGGTTTGCGACGCGGCGGGGAAACCGACCTCGATCTCCTTGTAGCCCATCTGCACGAGGAGGTCGAACATTTCCCGTTTGCGGGCCGGGTCCATCGGTTCGATGAGTGCCTGGTTGCCGTCGCGCAGGTCCGTGGAGAGCCACCGGGGCGGAGCGGTGATGTGCTTATCCGGCCAGGTGCGGTCGGGCAGATGAACGGGATTCGTTTCGTGGAACGGGCGGTATTTCGCTACCGGCATCGGGCGGTTCATGAGGGGGATCCTTCGCATTGAGTGAGTTGTGTGCCGGGCCGGGCACTAGAAACTCCGCGACGAGGATCCGGCCTGTTTAATGGGCCTCGCCGCGGCAGCGAAGGAGGAGCGTGAACCGCATGGGAACGACTATACCCCCATTCTCGGTGCGCGCATTCACCCCGCCCCGGGGAACACTCCCCAGTACGCGGCGATGATGAGCATCGCGAGGGCTCCCAAGTGGCAGGACCACGCGCCGGCCCGGGTGGCGCGGCTGAGGACTTGCCCGCGTTTTCGCGCGAGGTAGGAACGGCGGATGGAGAGCACGGCGACGACGACGGCGAACAGCCCCGTCACGTGCACCAGCGCCCATCCGCCGAGCACGAGCGGGTCGTTGAGTCGGTAGTTGACGGCGAGGTCCGCCACTTGGCCGACGTAACCGATGAACACCGCGACGACGGCGAAGGCGGCGAGCACCGTCGCGATCGCGTAGCGGGGCACGGCGCCCCATTCGCGTTTGCGGATCGCCGCCCACGTGCACAGGACCACCCCGGCGAGGCTGAGGAGCACGACGGCGAGGGCGGAGTAGATGAGCAGGTCGCCCGAGGCGTACCACTGGGGTTCGGGGACGGGTTCGGCGAGGAACCGTTGGGTGGGTTGGGCGCCCGCGACGCGTTCCGCGGGGTGGGCGGTCTCGGGCAGGCCCCACACCCAGTCACTCAGCGCGCGGGTGAGCCCGGGGGCGAGGTCTCCGTTCACATGTAGGCCGTGGTCGGCGCCCTCGAAGTACCGAACGGTGAGGGCATCGTTGCCGTGGGCCCACATGTGCTCGCGCACGATCTGGGCGCCCTGGACGATGGGCATGGAGGCGTCGGCGGTCCCGTAGGCCATGAGCACCGGCTGGTGGAGTTCCTCGAGGAAGGGGCGGACGTCGAAATCCACGTACTCGAACCCGCCGCCGGGGATCTTCGCGCCCAGGGCGCGGGGGATCGCGCGGAACATCCCGCGCGGGACGTTGGTGTTGTAGAGGTAATTGGCGGTCGCGTAAGCGGCTTGTTCCCGCGGGGAGACGACGGGGGCGGAGGCGAGGATGACGAAGTCGACCTCCGGCTGCCTCGCCGCGGCGATCGGGGCGATCCACGCGCCTTCGCTCTCGCCGTAGAACCCCACCCGTTCCCGGTCCACTCCCGGCAATTCGCGCATCACTTCCCAGGAACGCAGGTAGTCCTCGGCCATCGCCCCATAGTCGCGCTCGCGAGTGGAATACGTATCCATCCGCTTGGCGGGCACGATCGCGCGGATGCCTGCGGAGGCGAGCGCCGTCACCTGCTGCGTGAACGCGTCCGGGTCGACCGTCCCCGCCCCATGGATGAACACGACGCCCGGTCCGGGCGGGGCGTCGACGGGTTCGACGAGCCACGCGCTCACCTCCACCTCGCCGAGGTCGATGCGCAGCTCCGTGCGTTGCACCTCGTAGGTCCCCTCGGCGGGAACGTCTGCCCCGGCGGGGGTGATAGCGACGTCGGCCGAGTCGACCTGCGGCACCGAGGAGACGGGGGTGGGGTTCCATTTCGGTCCGGCGATGGAGCCGATGAGGCCCACGAGTACGGTGAGGGCGAGGGTGGCGAGGATGAGTGGCCAGGTGCGGATGAGGCGGCGCCGGTTGGCGGGGCGGACGCCCATGTCAGAACCCGAAACGCTGCAGGAACTTCGGGTCCTTCTGCCAGTCCTTCGCGACCTTGACGTGCAGATCCAGGTAGACGGGCACCCCGAGGAGTTCCTGGATCTGTTTGCGGGCCGCTGCCCCCACGCTCCGGAGCCGGGAGCCGCCCTTGCCGATGATGATCGCCTTCTGGGAGGGTCGCTCGACGAACACGTGTACCCGCACGTCGAGGAGCCCATCGGTGCGGCCCTCGCGGGGGACGATCTCGTCGACGAGCGCCGCGATGGAGTGCGGCAGTTCCTCGCGCACCCCTTCCAGGGCGGCTTCGCGCACGAACTCCGCGATGCGCACGTCGTCGGGTTCGTCGGTGAGATCCCCTTCGGGGTAGAGCATCGGCCCCTCGGGGAGTTCGTCGATGACGAGGGAGGTGAGCAGGTCGAGCTGGTCTCCGGAGACGGCGGAGAGGGGCACGATGTGGGCCCACTCGCCGAGGGTTTGGATGTCGAGGAGGTGTTCGGCCATCCGGTGGGGGCGCACGAGGTCACTCTTGGTCGCGACGGCGACGACGGGGGCGCGCACACCGGCGAGTTTCGCGGCGATGAACCGGTCGCCCGGGCCCACCTTCTGATCGGCGGGCAGGCAGAACAGGATGACGTCGACATCTGCGAGGGTTTCCATCACGACGGCGTTGAGCCGCTCCCCCAGCAGCGTGCGGGGTCGGTGCAATCCGGGGGTGTCGACCATGATGAGCTGCCCGTCCTCGCGGTTGACGATCCCGCGGATCGCGCGGCGGGTGGTTTGCGGGCGCCCGGAGGTGATCGCGACCTTCTCGCCGACCAGGGCGTTCATCAGCGTGGATTTGCCGGCGTTGGGGCGGCCGACCACCGCGGCGAAGCCCGAACGAAAACTCATTCTTCCTCATCCCTGGTCACGGCGACCGTGTGCAGTAGCCGCCTGCGCCCAAACATTTCTACCACTTCGAGGCGCAGGCCGTTCCAATGCGCAACGGCACCGAGGATGGGCACGTGGCCCAGCGCCTTGGCGACGAGGCCGCCGGTGGAGTCGACGTCTTCCTCATCCAGGTCCATCCCGAACAGTTCCCCGAGTTCGCTCAAGGGATAGCGGGCCGGCACCTTGAACCCGCCGGGGAGGGGTTCCACGTCCGGTTCGGTGGGGTCGTGCTCGTCGGTGAGGTTACCGACGAGTTCTTCCAGGATATCTTCGATCGTCACCAGCCCGGCGATGCCGCCGTATTCGTCGAACACGATCGCGATGTGCACCCCGGTGGCGCGCATGTCCGCGAGCGTGTCATCGACGAGCTTCATCTCTGGGATGAACACGGGTTCGCGCATGAGCTGGTGGACGGCGGTGCCGGACTTCTCGGAGTTGTGCCACGTGTAGCGCAGGGTGTCCTTCAGATACATCACTCCGCGCAGGTCGTCGACGTTCTCGCCGATGACGGGGATCCGGGAATACCCCGAACGAACGAACAGGGTGAGGGCGTCCTCGACGCTCTCCTCGTAGTGCAGGGTGAGCATATCCGTTCGGGGGACCATGATCTCCCGCACGATCGTGTGGGAGAGCTCGAACACGGAGTGGAGCATCTCCCGCTCGTCGTCTTCGATGTCGGCCGATTCGGCGACCCGATCGACCATCGCTTGCAGCTCTTCGTCTTCGGTGAGCTCCTCTTCCTCTTCGCTCCGGTTTCGGCGCAGTTTCCTCACCGGCGCGGTGAACCGGGCGAGGGTGAGCATGAACGGGCCGACGAACCTGAGCACCGCCACGGGGTTGCGGCGCCCGAAGCTGCGGGGACTGACTCCCACGACGAGGAGCATCACGAGCGCGGAGACGATGATCGCGGCGAGCAGGACGCTCCACCACCGGTGGAAGACGGTGAGGGCGATGAGGGTGAGGGAGACCGCGCCGGTCATTTCCAACACGAGCCGGATATACGCGGTTGCGCGCACCGGCAGGTGGGAATCTTCGGCGAGGTGAGCAACGACGTCGGCGCGTTTCTTGCCCTCAGCGACCGCGTCTGCCGCGGCGGCCTTGGTGACCGCCCGGCCGGCTTCCTCACCGGCGGACAGGACCGCGCTTGCCGCGATGGCGCCGAGCGCGAGGAAGGCGAGGAGCACAACGGGAACAGCCTGGGCTGAACCAACGCCCATCAGGCACCGGCCAGGAAGGTGAGGAGCAGGTGGCGTTGCAGAGCGAACATCTCGCGTTCGTCCTCGGGTTCCGCGTGGTCGAAACCGAGGAGGTGCAAGATCCCGTGGGTGGTGAGCAGGAGCATCTCCTCCACCGCGGAGTGGCCGGCCTCCCGGGCTTGTTCGGCGGCGACCTGTGGGCAGAGCACCACTGAGCCGAGGATTCCCTCCTCGCTCGGGTCTCCCTCGGCCCCGGGGCGCAGTTCGTCCATGGGGAAGGAGAGCACGTCGGTGGGCCCCTCCTCGGCCATCCATTGCTCGTTGAGATCCGTCATATCGGCACGGGTGACGAACCGGATCTCGAGTTCTGCCTGCGGGTGCACGTGCATCGCGTCGAGCACGTGGCGGGCGAGGGAGACGAATTCCATCTCCTCGATCCGAGCTCCGGATTCGTTCGTCACATCGATCGTCATCGGCGTACCTGTTCGTCGTACTCGGAGTAGGCGTCGATGATGTCACCGACGAGCTTGTGGCGCACCACGTCCGCGCTCGTGAGCTCGCAGAAGGCGATGTCATCGATTCCGCTGAGGATCTCCCGCACGATCTTCAGTCCGGAGTGGGTACCGGCGGGCAGGTCGATCTGGGTGACGTCGCCGGTGACGACGATCTTGGAGCCGAAGCCGAGCCGGGTGAGGAACATCTTCATCTGCTCCGCGGAGGTGTTCTGCGCCTCGTCGAGGATGACGAACGCGTCGTTGAGGGTGCGCCCGCGCATGTAGGCGAGCGGGGCGACCTCGATCGTGCCCGCGGCCATGAGGCTGGGGATGGACTCGGGGTCGACCATGTCGTGCAGCGCGTCGTACAGCGGGCGCAGGTAGGGGTCGATCTTCTCGCTGAGCGAGCCGGGCAGGAACCCCAGCCGCTCCCCCGCTTCGACCGCGGGGCGGGTGAGGACGATCCGGTTCACCTGTTTCGCCTGCAGCGCCTGCACAGCTTTCGCCATCGCGAGGTAGGTCTTGCCGGTTCCCGCGGGGCCGATCCCGAACACGATGGTGTTCTCGTCGATCGCTTCGACGTACGTCTTCTGCCCCACCGTCTTCGGCCGGATGGTGCGGCCGCGGCTGGACAGGACGTTCATCGTCAGTACGTTCGCGGGGCGTTCCCCGCCCGAGGCGGTGAGGATGCTGATCGCGCGTTGCACCGCTTCGGGGGCGAGCGGCTGGCCGGAGGCGGCGATGTGCCCGAGCTCGTCGATGAGCTGTTCGGCGAGTTCCACGCGCGCCGGCGGGCCGGTGAGGGTGATGATGTTGCCACGGGCGTGGACATCGACGTCGGAGAAGCCTTCCTCGATCGCCCGCAGCACCTCGTCATCGCGGCCCAGCAGGGAAACCATGGGCACGTCGGCGGGCAGTTGCACCTTACGGGTGGTCAGTGTGGGGGCCAAATCCAGGTGAGCCTTTCTCGTCGTAGATGGCCAAGCCTATCGTTACCAGCGGCCCAAGCGGGCGTTGAGCACGGCAATCGCGGCGGGTCCCGCGGTGGAGGTGCGCACGACCTCCCGTCCGAGCAGCACCTGCTGGGCGCCGGGGGTGCCGGCGAACATCTCCAGTTCCCCTTCGGTGAGCCCGCCTTCGGGTCCGACGACGAGGGCGATCGTGCCCGATTCCGGCAGGTCCGCCGCCGTGAGCGGGGTGGTAGCGGTCTCGTGGAGCACGAGCACGTGCGCGCCGGTGGGGAGCAGGTCGATGACCTGTTCCCCGCGGGCGAAGCCGCGCAGTTCGGGAAGGTAGGCGCGCCGGGATTGTTTCATCGCCGAGGTGAGGATCCCCTCCCACCGGGCGAGCCCCTTAGCGGACTTCTCACCGCGCCACTGCGAGACGCTGCGGGCGGACTCCCACGCGATCGCGCCGTCGACGCCCACCTCGGTGGCCGCCTCGATCGCCGCTTCGTCCCGGCCGCCCTTGGCGAGCGCTTGCACGAGGAGGATCCGCACTGCCGGCGGTTCCTCGCGGCGCAGGTGCTCGACCTGGATCTCCAGCGAGTGCTTCTGTGCCGTCCGCACCTGCCCACGCATCCGCCCGCCGCGGCCGTCGACGATCTCCACCGTCTCCCCTACCCGGATCCGGCGCGCGCTCACCGCGTGGCGAGCTTCCGCCCCCGTGAGGGAGAACGTCGTGCCGGGAGCTGGCGTGCCCAGGTCCGGGTCGTAGAAGGTGGCGAAGCTCATCAGCGGCCGGCGAAGGTGTCCTTCAAGCGTTGGAACACACCGGGCTTGGCTGAGGAGATGCGGGCTTCGGGGCGCTCCTCGCCGCGCAGCACCGAGAGCTGGCGCAGCAGTTCTTGCTGTTCGTCGGTGAGGTGATCGGGGATCTGCACGTCGAGGTGGATGTGCAGCGATCCCCGCCCGGACCGGTTGAGCCGGCCCACCCCGAGGTCGCGCAGGGTGATCTGGTGGCCCGGTTGGGAGCCGGGAGCGATGTCGACATCGCGTTCCCCGTCGAGGGTCTCCAGACTCACGACGGTGCCGAGGGCTGCCGCCGTCATCGGGATCTCGATGGTGCAGTGCAGGTCATCCCCGCGGCGCACGAACACCTCGTGGGCTTTTTCGCGGATCTCCACGTACAGATCACCGGCGGGTCCTCCGCCCGGCCCGATCTCTCCCTGGGCGGTGAGTTTCACCCGCGTGCCGTCGTCGACGCCCGCGGGGACGTTCACCGACACCGACCGGCGCGCGCGGACCCGGCCTTCGCCGGAGCATTCGGGGCACGGATCGCTCAGGAGGGTGCCGTAGCCGCCGCAGTCGGAGCAGGGGGCGGAGGTCATGATGTTGCCGAAGAAGGAGCGGGCGACCCGCTGCACGCTGCCCCGGCCCTGACAGGTGGGGCAGGTGGTCGGGTGGGTGCCCGGGCGGGTGCAGGTACCCTGGCACACCTCGCACAGCACGGCGGTGTCGACCTCGATGTCCTTGGAGACGCCGAAGGTGACCTCGTCGAGGGTGAGGGTCAGGCGTACGAGCGCGTCCTGGCCCCGGCGGGTACGCGAGGCGGGCCCGCGGGTGGTGCCCCCACCGGCGGCCGCGGCGAAGAAGTCGAACATGTCGGAGAAGCCGAATCCGGCGCCGTAGCCGCCTTCGCCGCCGCCCATGTCGTACTGCTGGCGCTTCTCAGGGTTGGAGAGCACCTCGTGGGCGCGGGTGATTTCCTTGAACCGATCCTCGGCTTCCGGCCCGGCGATGTCCGGGTGGTTCTGGCGCGCGAGTTTCCGGTAGGCGCGTTTGATTTCCTCGGTGGTCGCGTCGCGGGAAACACCCAGGATCTCGTAGTAGTCGCTCACATTAGTCCTTCGATTTAGCCAAGGGTTCTTGAAAGATATCGGGAGACGGCGTGCACCGCCGCCATCGTCGTTGCGTAGTCCATCCGGGTGGGGCCCAGCACGCCCAGTTGACCGAGCACGCCGGTGGAATCGTCGCCGTACCTGCCGGCGATCACCGAGGTCTCCATGAGTTCATCTGTTTGGGTTTCCGAACCGATCCGCACCGCTAGCGAGCCCCCGGCATCCATTTCTGCCAGCAGGCGCAGGAGCACCACCTGTTCTTCGAGCGCCTCTAACACTGGGGTGATTGTACGGGAAAAGTCAATGTCCAGGCGCGCGAGGTTCGCGGTCCCGGCGAGGACGATCCGTTCTTCCACGTCCTCCTGCAGCGCCTCGATGACGGCGGTCACGATCCGGTGCACGATGTCGTGGTCGGCGGGCGGGAACGCCTCGGTGATCTCGGCGAGATCCTCAGCGAGTTCGGGCATCCGTCGGCCCACGCCCGCGGCGTTGATCCGCGCGCGCAGCTCCGCGATGAGTTCGTCGGTGAGTTCCTCGCTCCGCTCAACGCTGCGTTGTTCCACCCGTCCACTGTCGGAAATGATGATGAGGAGCACCCGCGTGGTCGATGCAGCCACGAGTTCCACGTGCCGCAGCGAGGATCGGCGCAGGGTCGGATATTTCACCACAGCTACCTGGTGGGTGAGTTGGGCGAGGAGGCGTACGGTCCGTTCGAGGGTGTCATCGAGGTCGATGCCCCCACCGACGAATTGTGCGATCGCTTTCCGCTCGGCCGCCGACAGCGGCTTGCGCAGCACGTCGAGTTGGTCGACGAAGAGTCGATATCCCGCGTCCGTGGGGATCCTCCCCGCGGAGGTGTGGGGCTGGGCGATGAGGCCCGCCTCCTCTAACGCGGCCATGTCGTTGCGGATCGTGGCGGGCGAGACCCCCAAGTGGTGCCGGGTGGCGATGGACTGCGAACCCACCGGTTCGCGGGTGTGGACGTAATCGTGCACGATCGCGCGGAGCACTTCAATCTGGCGATCGCCGGTCATCAGTACCCCTCCTCACTATCAGCACTCTAACAACCTGAGTGCTAATTGTACGCGCAGCAATTGGCCTTCGGGTGGCGCCTGTGCGTAACCTCACGTAGGTGAACGATCGTTATGGCTTCGACGTGTTATCCGACGACCCGCACCGGCGGGGTAAACCCACGACGGCCGACCTTCCCGTTGCTCGCGGGCTCGTGATCGAGGACGTCGAATCCGGCTACGTCGGTGAGGTGACCGGGCTGGAGAACTCCGGCGGGCAGATCCTCATGGAGCTCACCGATCGATGGGGAGCGACGCGGATGTTCCCCCTCGGTCCGGGATACTGGGTCGAAGGGAAACCGGTGAACCTGCTGCCCCCAGTGCGGCGGTCACAGGCCGCGCCTCGACGCACCGCGAGCGGCTCTCGGGCGGTCACCCATCAGGCCCGTACCGCGCGCGCCTCCCGGATCTGGGTGGAAGGGCGCCACGACGCCGAACTCGTGGAAAAGGTGTGGGGAGACGACCTGCGCTACGAGGGCGTCGTCGTCGAATACCTTGAAGGAATCGATAACCTCGCCGAGCGGTTGGGCGAGTTCGAGCCTGGCCCCACTCGCCGGGTGGGGGTGCTCGTTGACCACCTCGTGCCGGGTTCCAAGGAGGCGCGGATCGCCGACGATATTCACCGCCGCTTCCCCGGGGTGCTCGTGCTCGGCCATCCCTATGTCGACGTCTGGCAAGCAGTCAAGCCAGGGCGGATCGGGCTCGCCGAGTGGCCCCGCGTTCCGCGCGGCATCGACATCAAGGTCGGTACGCTGCAAGCGCTGGGCTGGCCGAACCGGGACCAGGCTGACATCGCGGCAGCGTGGAAGCGCATCCTCGGCCGCGTGCGGGATTTCCGAGATTTGGAGCCGAGCCTGCTGGGCAGGGTGGAGGAACTCGTCGATTTCGTCACCGAACCGGGGGCCGAATAACGCGAATGGCGGGGCGGCCCTTCGGCCAGCCCCGCCATGTGCGGTGATCAGTAGTTAGCTGACTTTGAAGTCCTGGGGAATCTCGCCCAGGGTGCGGTAGAAGGTGGCGATCGCGAGGATCGACACGGGCCCCGCGACGAACACGCCCACCCCGCACAGGGCGCTGCCGACCGCGATGGCGACGATGACCAGGACGTAGAGGATCGCCGACTGGGCGAAGTTGCTCAGGAACAGCTTCGCACTGCCCACGATCGCGTCCCAGAAGCCCAGGTTGCGGTCGACGATGAGGAACATCCCGAACACCGTGAGCGCGCCGACGATGATCGAGCCGATTCCGGTGAATGCGAGCAGCCCGTTCGCCACCCCGACGACGAGCCCGTAGAGAAGCACTTGGCCGACGTTGCGGAACTTGAAGAAGTCGCCGATCGCGACGGACCCCGTGTCATGGGCTTTGAGCGCGGCGTTGACGAAGCCTGCCTGGGCAAGCATCGCGAGCACGACCATGACGAGTACGAGGATGAAGACGCCGAAGAAGCCGAGGCTGCCGAGCGCGAGTACCATCCCCTGGCTCCGAGCGCCTGCGCCGAGTGCGGGCAGGAGGATCACACCGAACATCAACGCGTAGACGAGGACGAAGGCGAGGCCCCACAGGAGCATCCCGATGAGGAACGGGCCGACGTTCTTCGTGAAGAGTTCCCAGCCACGCTTGAAGGCATTAACCCCGGGTGAGTCCGACCCGCCTCCACCCTGCGGCGGAGGTGGCGGTGGGGTCTGCCCCCCGTACTGCCCGCCCGAAGGCGGGGTGTAGCCGCCACCGGGTGGTGGAGGTGGCGGGGGTGTCTGCCCTCCTGAGGGTGGGGGCGGCGGAGGCGTCTGGCCACCCGCCGGCGGCGGGGGCGGTGGCGGCGGGGTCTGGTTACCAGGCTGAGGAGGCACGTCCTGCGGCGGCACGCCGCCTGGGTGCTGCCCGGGCGCTGGTTGCCCAGGCTGCCCGTAAGGGTTCTGTGGATCCTGCGGACCAGGGCCTTGGGTCACTTCATTTCTCCTTGTTGCTGCTGATTCACAAAAAGTATCCTCTAGGACGCGGCAAATTCCGTTCATGTCGTTCTAAAGAAAACCGGTAGTGAACACTACTAACGATGTGGATTGCACCGCAACTATGCGCGTGCGTGTCCCAACAGGTGTGCCTGACAACCTAGCGGAAACCCCTGGTCAAGGGTAGCCACACGGTGGTGAGTCGCGGCTTAGGTGAGGAGTTCCAGGGCAACAGAATCGGCGAGCAGTCGGCCTTTCCGCGTGAGTTGTAGGGTGCCTGCTGCCGCGGCCCGGCTGCTTGCGAGGCCCCGGCGGACAAGCCCGGGGAGCTTGCCGTGTTCCTCTTCGGCGAGCGGCAACCCCTCGCGCATCCGGATTCCCAGCAGGACTCGTTCGTCGGCGATTTGTTCGGCGGTGAGGTCTTCTGTTTCCGCGATGGGCAGGCTTCCCGCGCCCACCTGCGCGGCATAGGGCCGGGGGTGTTTGACGTTCCAGAACCGGCTGCCGCCGATGTGGGAGTGGGCGCCGGGACCGATCCCCCACCAGTCGATGTTCTGCCAGTAGCCGAGGTTGTGCCGCGAGCGCAGATCTGGGTGTTTCGCCCAATTGGAGATTTCGTACCAGCACAGGCCGGCTGCTTCGAAGGCGTCGTCGGCGAGCGCGTACTTTGCTGCCTGATCATCGGGGTCGACGGTGGGCAGCTCTCCGCGGCGGACCTGGGCGCCCATCTTCGTGCCCGGTTCGATCGTGAGCGCGTAGGCGGAGATGTGCCCGGGGTCGAGCGCGAGCGCCGCCTCTACCGAGGTGCGCCAATCGGCGATGGTTTCTCCCGGCGTGCCGTAAATAAGATCGACGGAGAACTCCAGGCCCGCGTCGCGCGCCCACGCCGTCACTCGTGGGAGCCGTTCGGGATTGTGGGTGCGGTCGAGCGTCTTCAGCACGTGGGGAACCGCCGATTGCATCCCGAACGAGACTCGGGTGAAACCCGCCGCTTTGAGTTCGGTGAGTTCGGGGGCACCGACGGAATCGGGATTCGCTTCGATGCTCACCTCCGCCCCCTCGGCGAGGCCCCACACCTCCCGCACGCCCTCGAGCATGGCGATCACGTCGGCGGTGGGCAACAGGGTGGGGGTGCCACCGCCGAAGAACACGCTCGTCGCGGGTCGCAGCGGACCCCGTTCCCGCAACTGCGCGCCGGCGAGCCGCATTTCCGCGACCGCGCTTTCGGCATACTCCGCCTGGGAGGCCCCGGGGCCGAGTTCGGTGGCGGTGTAGGTGTTGAAATCGCAGTAGCCGCAACGCACCGCGCAGAACGGGACGTGGACGTAGACACCGAACGGTGCCTGGGTCACTTCTTCGCGTCCTTAACAGAACCGGTGTCGGAGGTGAGGGCTGCGATGAATGCTTCTTGGGGCACTTCCACGGTGCCGATGTTCTTCATCCGCTTCTTGCCTTCCTTTTGTTTCTCCAGCAGTTTCCGCTTCCGGGAGATATCCCCGCCGTAACACTTGGCGAGCACGTCCTTGCGCAGCGCGCGGATCGTTTCTCGCGCGATGATGCGCGAACCGATCGCCGCCTGGATGGGGACCTCGAACTGTTGCCGTGGGATGAGTTCACGGAGTTTGCGGGTCATCTGCACGCCATAGGCGTAGGCCTGCTCCTTGTGCACGATCGCAGAGAACGCATCGACTTGATCGCCTTGCAGGAGGATATCGACCTTGACGAGGTCGGCGTCCTGGTCGCCCGTCATTTCGTAATCGAGAGAGGCGTACCCGCGGGTGCGCGACTTCAACGCGTCGAAGAAGTCGAAGATGATCTCCGCGAGCGGCAGGGTGTAGCGGAGCTCCACCCGATCTTCCGAGAGGTAGTCCATTCCCGCGAGGTTCCCGCGCCGCCCCTGGCACAGTTCCATCACCTGGCCGACGAATTCACTCGGGGTGAGGATCGTCGCCTTGACCATCGGTTCGAGCACGCTGGAGATCTTCCCCTCGGGGAACTCCGACGGGTTCGTCACCTCCACTTCGGTGCCGTCTTCCATCGTCACCTCGTAGACCACGTTCGGAGCCGTGGAGATCAGGTCGAGATCGAACTCCCGCTCCAGGCGCTCACGCACGATCTCCAGGTGGAGCAATCCGAGGAACCCGCACCGGTAGCCGAATCCGAGCGCGACGGAGGTCTCCGGTTCGTACGTGAGGGCGGCGTCGTTGAGGCGGAGCTTATCGAGCGCGTCGCGCAGCACAGGGTAGTCCGAGCCGTCGATCGGGTACAGCCCGGAGAACACCATCGGTTGCGGGTTGCGATACCCTTCCAACGGCGCGTCGGCAGGTTTGGCCGCGTTGGTGATCGTGTCACCGACACGGGATTGACGGACGTCCTTCACACCCGTGATGAGGTAGCCCACCTCGCCCACCGACAGTCCACTCGTGACCTGCGGTTCCGGGGCGGAAACCCCGATCTCGAGGAGCTCGTGGTTCGTCTTCGTGCTCATCATCGTCACCCGCTCCCGCGGGGTGAGGCGCCCGTCCATCATCCGCACGTAGGTCACGACCCCGCGGTAGGCGTCGTACACGGAGTCGAAGATCATCGCCCGCGGCGGCGCCTCGGCGTCTCCTGTGGGCGCGGGAATTTCGGTGACGATCCGGTCGAGGAGTTCCTCGACCCCTTCTCCGGTCTTACCGGAGACGAGGAGGCACTCCTCCGGCTCCACCCCGATGAGGCTGGCGAGTTCCTCGGCGTACTTGTCCGGCTGCGCGGCCGGGAGGTCGATCTTGTTGAGCACGGGGATGATGGCGAGGTCGTTCTCCATCGCGAGATACAGGTTGGCGAGGGTTTGCGCCTCGATCCCCTGTGCGGCGTCGACGAGCAGCAACGCGCCCTCGCAGGCCGCGAGCGACCGGGAGACCTCGTAGGTGAAGTCGACGTGGCCGGGGGTGTCGATCATGTTGAGCGCGTAGGCGGTCTCCTCCTCGCCAACCATGTGCGCCCACGACATCCGCACCGCCTGGGACTTGATCGTGATGCCGCGTTCGCGTTCGATCTCCATCCGGTCGAGGTACTGCGCGCGCATGAGGCGATCCTCGACCGCTCCGGTGAGTTGCAGCATCCGGTCGGCGAGCGTGGATTTCCCGTGATCGATGTGGGCGATGATGCAAAAGTTGCGGATGTGTTCCGGTGCGGTTGCCGCGGGTTGGATCTTCGCGGCAGCTTCAGGGCTCGGAATTGGTGGCACGTAATCCCTTTGATCTCATGTTCGGGCAAAGACTGCCCCTATGATCTCACGTTTGCCCACTCAGGCGCACGATCGCTGCCGCAGCCCGGCCCGGCCGGTACAGTCGCGATAGGTTTTCCTTCGTCGATCCCGCCCGGAAGGCGCCTATGTCGAACAGATTTGGTCACCAACTTCGCCGCGCGCTTATTCGCGAGGTTCGGCGGCGCGCGCCTCGGCTCCTCTCCCGCCGCCGACGGGTGGCCCCGCCGGGGCAGAAACCGGCGACCACGGGCGCGCCTTCGCCCGCGGGTGGCCCCTCATCCCAGGCGGCGCGGGAGTATCCGATTCCGCCCTCCGGTCTTCCCCCAGTGGAGTACGCGCCGCAGGCCGACGGTGAACCCGACCCGGGCGAGATCGTCTGGGCGTGGGTGCCGTATGAGGACAACCCTCGGCTCGGCAAGGACCGACCGGTCCTCATCATCGCGCGGATGAGGGGCGGATTCTTAGGGCTGCAGCTCACGAGTCAGAATCACTCTCGCGATCTGGAACGTGAAGCACGTTTCGGCCGGCACTGGTTGGGCATCGGGAGCGGCTCGTGGGATTCCCAGCGTCGCGATTCCGAGGTTCGCCTCGACCGGGTGTTGTTCCTCCCGCCGCAAGGGGTGCGCCGGGAAGGGTCCTCCCTCGATAAACAGCGCTTCCTTGAGGTCGCCGCGGCGCTACGCGCGCTGCATCGCTAACGCCGAGCAGGCGCACACCCCCGCACCGGTGTGATGTAACCGACCCGGGTTGGCGCGCTCCCGGGTCCCGGCGGCGCGTGTGCTTCGCCTCCGCGTCTGCTAAAGTGGCTCGTTGGTTACCTGTAGCGTCGATACGCTCGGGTAGATGTTCGCCAGACCATTCGCGGGTCCCCCACACCTTGTCCAGGTCGGCGATCAGCCCTCTTCGATCAGTATCCGATCGCGTAAGCGAACGTACGAGAGAGACATTACGTGGCAAACATTAAGTCCCAAATCAAGCGGAACCGCACCAACGAGAAGGCTCGGCTGCGCAACCAGGCAGTGAAGTCTGCCCTCAAGACTGAGGTCCGCAAGGTCCGAGCAGCCGTCGCTGACGGCGATAAGGACGCCGCGGCGGAAGCCCTCAAGTCGGCCTCCCGCCGTCTTGACAAGGCTGCGAGCAAGGGCGTTATTCACAAGAACCAGGCAGCAAACCGCAAGTCGGCACTCGCCCAGCAGGTGAACGCGCTCTAGGGCAACACGCATTGAACGCCGGGTCCCGCATTTGCGTGCGGGACCCGGCGTTTTGTTGTCGCCGCGCACGCTTACGGCCGCGCTCGACGGGTGCGGCGCGGGCGCTGACCCTACGACCCGGTTTCCCCGGGTTCGACCACTGTCCAATGCCGGTTACTTCCCAGATCTAGCAGCACAAGACCGTTCTCGGCGGCGGGCGGGCCGCGGGCAGGCGCGGTTTGGGCGGGGCCGCGCTACACCGCGCCGTGCTTGCTCAGTTTTTGCTGCACGTGATCGACGAACTCCTGCGCCCGCCCGGTCGGTTTCGGGGTGGCGAGGCTGACCACGACGAACAGGACCACCGAGGCGAGGAGGCCCCACACCCCGCTGCCCTGGCCGAGGAGTTTGGTCTGGGTGAGTTCCAGCACGAACACCAAGGCGCCACCGAGGATGATCGAGCACAGCGCCCCGGCGGCCGTCCCCCGCCGCCAGAAGAAGGCGCCGATGAGCGCGGGGACGAGCACGAGCAGGCCGGCGGAGGCCGATACTGAAAGTACCGCGATGAGGCTGAGTTCCAGCTGCGCAAACAGGTAGGCGAGCAGCGCGATGACGGGCAGCAGGATCTTGCCGACGGCGAGTTCCTGGGTGTCGGTGGAACGCTTCTTTAGGACCGAATAGACATCACGGGCCGCCATGGAGGACAGCGTGAGCATGATCGAGTCGATCGTGGATACGGCCGCGGCGATGATCCCGATCATCACGATGACGGCGAGCGATGTGGGAACGAGCCCGGAGGCGAGGAGCTTCGGCGTGGCAAGGTCACCGGTTTCCAAGCCGGGGAACTGGATCGCCGAGGCGAAACCCCACACGACGGCCACGAGCGTGTAGAGGAAGCCGAAAACCATGAAGCCCAGCAGCATGTGCCGCATATCCTTCATCGATCTCGGCGTGAAGAGGCGTTGGCTCACCTGCGGATTAGAGAGGCTGAAGAACATCCACGGCAGCGTGAGGCCCAGGAAGGTGCTGAACGTGAAATAGCCGGTACCTGGCACGCTCAGCGCCCCGGGGTGGTCGGTTTGGAGCTTGGAGAAGAATCCGGAGATTCCGCCGAGTTGGTGCACCACGATGATGACGACGATCGTCGCGGTGACGATCATGAAGAGCGCCTGCAATGTGTCGGTCCACGCGACGGAACGAAGTCCTGCGACGATGCTGAACACGATCGCGAGAAGCGTGGCGAGCACCGTGCCGGTGGTGAACGAGATCTGCCCGTCGGTCATCCCCGATACGAGGTAGCCCACCCCGGCGAGTTGCACGGCAGCATAGGGAATGAGGAAGATCAGGCTACATAGCGCGGCAACCGTGCCGACGGCGCGGTTCTCGTAGCGGTCGCCGAGCATCTCAGAGGGCGTGACGTACCCGAACTTCCTCCCAGCTAGCCAGAACCGGGGGCCGAAGATCAGCACGAGGGTGACCCCGCACAGATAGATGAGTTCGAACCCCAGCGCGCCCACCCCGCCGGTGTAGGTGAGGCCGGCGAGCCCGATGAGCATGAACGCGCTATACGTCGTCGCGCTGTAACTCATCGCGGATACGAAGCCGCCCATTTTCCGGTTACCGAGGAAGTAACCGCTCATCGTGCCCTGGCTATCGTGGCGGGACAGGATCGCGGTGGCCCCGGCGATGACGACGTAGATGGCGATGCCGATCCAGATCCAAGAAGTACTCACCCTAGTCCCTCCAGGAAGCGCTGACGACGGCGTTGATCGCGATGACCAGCATCGTCACGAGGGTCCAGAACAGAAAACTGCCGTACCAGGCATCGACCCCGGCAAGCAGGGTGTAGGGCACGACGAAGGCGGAAAGAATGAGTACCGCAACGGTGATGAGCCATAGGGACTTGCGGTTGACCACAAGGGATCCTCTCAATGTAGGTCAGTGCGGGCGGGCGCGCTCACCTCCCCCTCAACTGCGGCGGGGGAAGTCGGCCCGCCCCGAACTAACTGTTGTGCACGAAGGGCGCGTACGTCAATTGCGCGCCGGGTTCGTCTCACATTCCGCGCGTGGAGGGAACTAGCCGCGCCCCGCTCGCTCCCAGAGCAGCGGAAGCACCTGGTCCCGGTAGGTGGAGATGAATCGGGACTGATCGGGATCGGGATCATGGAACACCAAGTGGGTGAAGCCCATCTCGACGTACTTCCAGATCTGCTCGGCGTGCTCCTGCGGGTCATCGGAAACGATCCAGCGTGTGACGGTGCGCTCCACGGGCAGCGCGTCGGCGAGCCGTTCCATTTCGACCGGGTCCCACACCCCGACTTTCTCCTCCGGTGACAGCGCGAGGGCGCCCCAGAACTTGGTCACCTCCCGGGCGTGATCGAGGTCGGAATCGAAGGACACCTTCACTTCCATCACCATGTCGAGTTCGGCGGGGCGACGCGCGGACTTCGCAGCCCCCTCCCCGAGCGCCGGCAGGAGCCGGTCGGTGTAGAGTTCCTCCCCCTTACCGCTCGTGGTGATGAACCCATCGCCGATCTCACCGGCGAGCCGGGTGGCGATCGGCCCGGAGGCGGCGACGTAGATGGGCACCTGCTCTTCGGGAAGGTCGTAGATCGTGGCCATCTGGGTCTGGTAGAAGTCTCCCTCGAACGTCACCCGCTCCTCGGTCCACAGTTGGCGGATGAGCGCGACCGCCTCCCGCAGGCGTGCGCGGCGTTCCTTCCCGGCGGGCCAGTCGATCCCGAGGGGCGTTTCGTTCATCGACTCCCCCGTGCCGACCCCGAGGATGATCCGGCCCGGGGCGAGGCAGCCGAGGGTGGCGAATGCTTGGGCGATGAGGGCCGGGTGGTAGCGCAGGGTCGGGGTGAGTACCCCGGTACCGATGGTGATCCGCTCGGTGCTCGCGGCCGCGGCCCCGAGCCACGGTAACGCGGCGGGGGCGTGGCCGCCGTGGTGGCGCCAGGGTTGCAGGTGGTCGGAGAAGAACACCGAATCGAAACCGGCCGCCTCAGCTTCCTGGGTGTAGCGCAGGAGTTCGCGGGGCGCGAATTGTTCGGAGGATGCCTTGTAGCCGAATTGGATCATGTCGTCTTTCCCTTTCCTTAGTGCCCGCGCGCGCCGGCGATCATGAGGACGGCGCGTTCGACGGCGAATTCTGGCTCCCGGGACTCTCCCTTGACGGCCGCATCCGCGTCGGCGACGGCGAGGATCGCCTCCGCCAGGCCGCTCGGTGACCAGCCGCGCAGCTCCCGCCGCGCCCGATCCACCTGCCAGGGCGGCAGTTTCGGTGCGTGATTGGCCGACACCAGCGCCATCGTGCGCAGTTTGGAGGCGAGCACCGCGACGATGGGCACGGGATCGACCCCGGTGGCAAGGGCGTGCCGCAGGAGGGTCACCGCCGTCGTCGCGTTACCCGCGACCGCCGCGTCGGCGACCTTGAAACCGGTGGTCTCCACCCGCCCGCCGTAGTAGGTGTCCACGACGTCGGGGGTGATCCGCCCGGTGGTGTCGGCAAGGAGTTGCTTGCAGGCGGAGGCGAGTTCGCGCAGGTCGCTGCCCGTCGCCTCCACCAGCGCACGCACCGCGTCGGGAGAGGCGTCTCGCCGGGCGCGGCGGAACAGGCCGGCGGCGAAATCGACCTTGTCGGTCTCCCGGGTGAGGGGGTCACAGGCGACGACGGGGAATTTGCGTTTCGCGACGAGGTCGAGGAGTTTCTTGCCGCGGGTGCCCTTCTGGTGGCGGAGGACGATCGTCGTGTCCGGGTCGCCGGTGACGGCCTCGACGTAGTCGATCATGTCCGCGAGGAACGCGTCGTTCGTCGCCTCCAGCGCATCGACGACGATGTGGCGGCGTTCGTCGAACAGGGACGGGCTCGTCCACACGTGCAGCATGTTCGGTTCGTACACCGAGGCATCGACCCAGATGATCTCCACATCCGGATCCCGCTGGAGGGCGAGTTCGCGGAGTTTATCCGTCGCCGCGTCGACGAAATACCCCTCGGACCCTTTCAGGAGGGTCACGGGCGCGAGTGTCATCGCGTCGATGTTGAGGGTCTTCTTCTTAGGGGGCATATTCTAAGCCTGCCACGTTCTTCTCCTTCCCACCCGCCGCAGCCCCGCCGCGGCGCCGAGGGTGAAGGTGATGAGGGCGCCGACCCCGAGCGGGCCCCCCGGCCACGGGATCTTCGCGCCGGGCAGCCCCGCGAAGAACACTGCGACGGCGGCGATCCAGCCGGTGAAATAGCTCGCGAGCGACGCGGCGAGGGCAGCCGCCCCGGGGGCGAGGCTGCTCAGCAGCGCGCTCACGAGTCCAAGGATCGTTGCCGGGGCGAGCGCGGGGACGGCGAGGAGGTTCGCGGGGACCGAGTAGGTGGCCAGCGTCGCCTCGAAGGTCAAGAGCAGCGGGGCGCACCAGGCCTGCGCGGCGAGGGGCACCGCCACCGCGCGGCTGAGGAGGGTGGATCCAAGAAGTTCGCTGATCGGGCCCGCCCACAGCAGGATCCCCAGCGTCGCCGCGACCGAGAGCGCGAACCCGATCGAGGTGGCGAGCCAGGGGTCGTAGGCGAGGAGCGCCGTCACCGTGAAGAACAGCACGGGAACGGCCAGCCGGGGGCGCCCCGCCGCGAGCGCAGCGAGAGTGAGGAGCCCCATGCCCGCGGCGCGGAGCACGCTCGGGGTCGGCAGCACGACGAGCACCATCGCGGCGAGCACGAGGCTCGCGAGCGCGGCTCGGAGCCAGGCCGGTGTGCGGGCGAGGACGACCAACACGGTGGCGACGACGACGGCGACGTGGGCACCGGAGACCGCGGTGATGTGGGTGAGGCTCGTGGTTCGCATCGCGGCCGCGATGTGCTCGGGCAGGCGGCGGTCGTCGCCGATCGCCACCCCCGGTACGAGCCCGCGGGCGTGTGGCGGCAGGTGGGCGCTGACCGAGCGCAGGCCCTCGCGGAGTTGATCGACGAGCCGAAAGACCCCTGCGGGAGGCGCGGCGTGGTGGTTCTCACTCACCCGCAGGAACAGCTGCTGCTCCTTACCTGCGGCGAGGCTGCCACTCACGACGACCCGCTGGCCCACCCGCCAGGCGGGGTCTGCGCCGATGAGGTAGGCCGGGACCCGCACCGCGATCTCCTCCTCGCCGGAGGTGAGGTGGGTGAGGAGTCCGTGCGCGCCGGGGCCGGCCGCGCCGGTTCTCACCTCGGAGGTCAGGCGCACGTGGATGCGGGCGTTGGGACCGGCGAAATCGGCGGCTGCCTCGGCCACGTGTGCCCGGTGGGTTACCTGGGCCCACCCTGCTCCCCCGGCGGCGAGCGTGACGGCGCACCCCAGCGCCGCGGCGAGGCTCGCCCACCCGCGCCAGGGCGGCCGGTGCCGGGGAGCACGCCGGGGCCAGCCCAGGCACACGAGCCCGGCCATCGCCACCGCCGCGAGGAAGGCGGGCGCGAGGGAGGTCTTCACAGCAACGAGGCACGCCGCCCACGTTCCGATCGCCCCGGGGGCGAGCCGAAGATCCAGGGGCGTGCGCGCCCTCGCGGGGGTGCTCACACGGTGACCTCGGCGTGCAACTGGCCCATGAGCGCCGGGCCGATCCCGGGCACGGCCTGTAGATCCTCGATCTCCGCGAATTCGCCGTGTTCCTCGCGGTAACGGGTGATCCGCTCCGCGAGCACCGGGCCGATCCCGGGCAGTTGCTGCAGTTCTTCGACGCTAGCGGTGTTGAGGTTCACTGCCGCGGGAGCGCTGGCTCCGGCCTCGGCGGAACCGGCCGCCGCAGGGGGTTCCTCGCCGGTGGCGGGCACGTAGACCTGTTCCCCATCGGCGACGTGGGCAGCGAGATTGACCGCCGCGAGGTCGGCGTCTGCCGCCGGCCCGCCCGCCTGCTCGAGGGCATCGGCGATGCGGGCGTCGGCGGGCAACTCGATCAGCCCCGGCGCGGCGACCTCGCCGGCGACGTGGACGAACACCGTTTCTGGGTTCGCGACGTCCATTTCCGCGCCGAGCCCGGCGGGCAGGGGCTCACCCGCACCAGCAAGCACCTGTTCGGGCACCTGCACCGGGGCCGGGGACGGGGCCAGTTTCCACGCCCCCACCCCGGCCGCGCCAGCGGAGAGGGCCACCGCGGCCGCCGTCGCCGCCGTCCGGCGGGTGAGGCCCCACCAGGTTGCCCGCCCGGGAGCGCCGCGGGCGGGCAGGGCAGGGTCGCCGACCCAATCGTCGTCGTCGAAGGCGCGGGTGGAATCTTGGCTGCTCACACGCCGAACGATACGAGCCCGGCGCACGAGCGCCCCGCGGCCCGGGCGGCCCTGTGGAAGGCCGGCCGGGTGGGGATAGTCGTTACTTCGCGGGCACGATGTTGACGAGTTTGGGCTCGCGCACGATCACCCGGCGCACGTCCGCCCCACGAAGGGCCCGCAGAACGCCGGGGGCGTCGAGAGCGGCGGCCTCGAGATCGGCGGCGGAGATCGAGGGCGAGACCTCGAGCCGGTCACGGACTTTACCGTTGATCTGCACGACGCAGGTGACGGTCTCCTCCACTAACAGCGCCGGATCGGCCTGCGGGAACTGCTCGTAGGTGATCGTCTCGGTGTGCCCGAGCCGCTGCCAGAGCTCCTCGGCGATGTGCGGGGTGAACGGGGCGACCATGATGACGAGCGCTTCCGCCGCTTCCCGCGGCACCTGCGCGAGCCCGGTGAGGTGGTTGTTGAGGACCGTGAGCCGGGCGATCGCGGTGTTCGGGCGCATCTCTTCGAGTTCCGTGCGCACCTCCGCGATCGTGCGGTGCAGCAGGCGGGCGGTCTCCTCATCCATCGAGGCGTCGGTGACGGTCAGTTCCCCGGTCTCCTCCGAGACGATGTTGCGCCACAACCGCTGCAGGAACCGCTGGGCCCCGACCACGGCGCGGGTCTCCCACGCGCGGGATTGGTCGAGGGGGCCCATGCTCATCTCGTACAGGCGGAAGGTGTCGGCGCCGTACTCCGCGTACATCTGGTCCGGGGTGACCATGTTATTGAGCGATTTGCCCATCTTGCCGTATTCGCGGAACACCCGGGTGCCGCCCCAGGTGAACTCGGAGTTGCCGTGCTCATCGGTGTGCTCTTCCACCTCTTCGGCGGGCACGTACACGCCCCGCTCGTCGGTGAAGGCGTACGCCTGGATGTAGCCCTGGTTGAACAGTTTCGCGAACGGTTCCACCGAGGTGAGGTGGCCGAGGTCGAAGAGCACCTTGTGCCAGAACCGGGCGTACAGCAGGTGCAGCACCGCGTGCTCCACCCCGCCGACGTACAGGTCCGCTCCCCCGGTCGCCCCGGCCGAACGCGGGCCCATCCAGTACTCCTCGAGCTCGGGATCGACGAACGCGGCCTGGTTGTCCGGGTCGAGGTAGCGCAGTTCGTACCAGCAGGATCCGGCCCAGTTGGGCATCGTGTTCGTGTCCCGCCGATACTTTTTGACGCCGTCGCCGAGGTCGAGTTCGACGTTCACCCATTCCTCCGCTCGGGACAGCGGGGTCTCGGGTTCGCTCGTGACGTCGTCATCGGCGTAGGTGCGGGGGGTGAAGTCGTCCATCTCCGGCAAGGTGATGGGCAGCTGCTCCTTGGGTAGGGAGTAGATCCGCCCGTCCTCGTCGTAGACGACCGGGAACGGCTCTCCCCAGTAGCGTTGCCGGGAGAACAACCAGTCCCGCAGCCGGTAGGTCACGGTCGGCTTGCCCAGCCCCTTGCCTTCCAGCCAGTCGATGATTCTCGCCTTGGCCGCTTCGACGTCGAGTCCGTTGAGGGAGATCTCCTCGTTCGTGGAGTTGATCACCTCGCCGTCGCCGAGCCATGGGCCGTCGTGGCCCTCGGGTACGGCGACGGTGCGCACGATGTCGATTTCGAACGCTTCGGCGAATTCCCAGTCGCGGTCGTCCTGGGCGGGCACGGCCATGATCGCCCCGGTGCCGTACCCCATGAGCACGTAGTCGGCGATGAACACGGGGACGGCGGCGCCGTTCACCGGGTTCGTGGCGTACACCCCGGTGAACACCCCGGTCTTCTTGCGGGCCTCGTCGGTCCGTTCGGCCTCAGTGCGGTCTGCGGCATCGCGGCGATAGGCGGCGACCGCCTCCCCCGGGGTTGCGTGCCCGCCGGTCCAGGCGTCCTTCGTGCCGGTGGGCCACTGGGCGGGGATGAGTGGGTCGAGGGCGGGGTGCTCGGGGGCGAACACCATGAACGTCGCGCCGAACAGGGTGTCGGGGCGGGTGGTGAACACCTCGACGCTCGAATCGGCCGCCGGGCCGGTGAGGGCGAAGGTGACGTTGGCCCCGGTCGAGCGCCCCACCCAGTTGCGCTGCATGAGCTTGACCTTCTCGGGCCAATCGAGGCGGTCGAGGTCGGTGATGAGGCGGTCGGCGTAGGCGGTGATCCGCATCATCCACTGGCGCAGGTTGCGTTGGAAGACGGGGAAGTTGCCGCGTTCGGAGCGGCCCTCGGCGGTCACTTCCTCGTTCGCGAGCACCGTGCCGAGGCCGGGGCACCAGTTCACGGGCACGTCGGCGACGTAGGCGAGGCGGTACTCGCCCAGCGCCTCTTCCCGCTCGGCGCCGGTGAGGTCCGCCCATGCCCGGCCCGCGAAGGCGCCGGGCAGGTCCCGGGTGCCGGCCTCGAATTGGTCGATGAGGGTGGCGATCGGGCGGGCGGCGCCCGCAGAGCCGTCGGGGGCGGTGGCGCCCGGGTCGAACCAGGAGTTGAAGATCTGCAGGAAGATCCATTGGGTCCACTTGACGTAGTCGTCGTCGGTCGTGGCGAAGGAACGCTCCGGGTCATGGGCGAGGCCGAGCCGGTGCAGCTGGGTGCGCATGATCGCGATGTTCTCGTCCGTCGTGATCTGCGGGTGCTGGTTCGTTTGCAGCGCGTACTGCTCGGCGGGCAGGCCGAAGGCGTCGTAGGCGAGCGCGTGCAGCACCTTGTGGCCGGTCATCCGCTTGAAGCGGCCGATGACGTCGGTGGCGATGTAGCCCAGGGGGTGGCCCACGTGCAGCCCCTTACCCGAGGGGTAGGGGAACATGTCGAGGAGGTAGAACTTTTCGCGGGTGTCCCCCGGGGCGGGGTCATCGGTGTGGAACGTTCTCTCTTCGTCCCACCGCTGTTGCCAGCCGAGCTCGATGGTTTGGGCGAGTTCGGCGGTGTATCGGTACGGCGGTGCTGCAGGGGTCGACATGTTTTAATTCCTTGAAGTTTTGTTCGGTCTCACAACAACGACCCCTCAACTGACGTGAGAGGTCGTCCGCGCTGGTGCGGCGCGAGTGCGCGCCCGCCTGCTGACCAGCGCGGCTAACTAAGCAGATCCGACGGTGCCATGGCGGTCATTCTAGCGCACCGCTTCTGCGAGCTTTCCCTGCACGAGGGCGCGGGCCTGTTCGGCGATGCGCCCGGCGCGGCGGTCGAGTTCGTCGCTGGGAATCCCCCCGGGCTGCCAGTCCTCCGGGCTCGCGTAGACGGCCGTGGGCACGATGAGGGAGCCGAAATAGGTGAACAAGGGGCGCAGCGCGTGGTCGATGACGAGCTGGTGGCGCACGCTGCCGCCGGTCGCGCCGAGCACGACGGGTTTGCCGTGCATCGCCACGGGGTCGACGAGGTCGAAGAACGCCTTGAACAGCCCCGCGTACGAGCCGCGGAACGTCGCGGAGGTCGCGATGAGGAGGTCGGCGCTCTCAACGGCCTCGAGCGCGTCGGCGAGCGTGGGCGCGGGGAACCCGAGGGTCGTGGCGTCCGCGAGGTGGCTAGCGACGTCGCGAAGTTCGATGAACTGCACCTCCGCGCCCGTGCGCTCGGTGAGGTGGCGGGCCAGCAGCCGGGTGAGTTCGGTGGTTGAGGAGGGGAATCCGAATCCCCCTACGAAAGCGGTAATCTTCATCAGTTGGTCCTTCGGAGCTTCCTGCACAGGTCAGTGAGCTCGTCGAGTTCGGCGTCGGTGAGTGGCGCTAGTTCCTTAGCGATTGTACGCACGTGCCGGCGCCCGAGGGTCTGTTGCATCCGGGCGCCCGCCTCGGTCAGCGCGACGTCGACCGCCCGCCCATCACCGGGGTGGGGGCGCCGTTCGACGAGCCCTTTCGCGGCGAGTCGGTCGACCATGCGCGACATCGAGGGTTGGCTCAGCAGCGCGTGGGCGACGAGTTCGCGCATCGCCAGCACCCCGCCGCGCTCGGCGAGGTTGAACAACACGTCGTACTCCCGCGCGCTGAGGGGATCGAAGTCCCCTGCGTCTTCGAACCTGCGCATGAGGTGGGATTGGGTGCGCAGGAGCGCCTCCCAGGTCTGCGCGGCTTGGCGGATCCGGTCAGGCATTCGGGGCACGCCCCGTCACGGTGTCCACCGCCGCCTCCCGCCCTTCGGCGATCTCCCCCGCGGCCCGTTTCGCCGCGACCATGCTTTCGTGGGTGGGCGCATCGGGCACGTGGGCGGGGCGTCCCTTGGCGAATTCTGCCCGCAGGGTGGGTAGGATCTCACCGATCTCATCGAGCTGTTCGAGCACGGTCTTCAGCGGCAGTCCCGCGTGGTCGACGAGGAACAGCTGGCGCTGGTAGTGCCCGAAGTGGTCGCGGAAGCTCAGTGTGCGGTCGATGATCTCCTGCGGGGAGCCCACAGTCAGCGGGGTCTGGTCCATGAAGTCCTCCAGGGACGGCCCGCCGCCGTAGACCGGCGCGTTATCGAAGTAGGGGCGGAATTCGTTGATCGCGTCCTGGGAGTTCTTCCGGATGAACACTTGCCCACCGAGCCCGACGATCGCCTGGTCGGCGCGGCCGTGCCCGTAGTGCTCCCAGCGGCGGCGGTAGAGCTCGATGAGCTGCTGGAAGTGTTCCTTGGGCCAGAAGATGTGGTTGGCGAAGAAACCGTCCCCGTACATCGCCGCGAGTTCGGCGACCTGGGGGCTGCGGATGGAGCCGTGCCACACGAACGGCGCGACCCCCTCCAGCGGCCGGGGCGTGGAGGTGAAGTGGTGCAGCGGGGTGCGGAACTTGCCCTCCCAGTTCACGACGTGGTTATCCCACAGCTGCCGCAGCAGGTCGTAATTCTCGATCGTCAGCGGGATGCCCTGGCGGATGTCTTTACCGAACCACGGGTAGACCGGCGCGGTGTTGCCCCGCCCGAGCATGAGGTCCACCCGTCCGCCGGCCAGGTGTTGCAGCATCGAGAAGTCCTCGGCGATCTTGACCGGATCGTTCGTGGTGATCAGGGTCGTCGCGGTCGAGAGCACGATCCGCTCCGTCTGGGCGGCGATGTAGCCGAGCATCGTCGTGGGCGACGACGGCACGAACGGTTCGTTGTGGTGCTCCCCGGTGGCGAACACGTCCAGGCCCACCGCCTCGGCGTGGGTAGCGATCTTCACCATCGCCTGGATCCGCTCGGCTTCGCTCGGGGTCGTTCCCGTCGTCGGGTCGGTCGTGACGTCTCCTACGGAGAAGATTCCGAACTGCATGTCGCCTCCAAAGTTATATGCGTTTGCATACACCTTAACGGGGGTGGTTGAAATTTAATTCCCTCGCCCCGGTGGGACGTGTCACACTCGCCGCGGCGGCTACCCCGCCGGAACTCTCGGGCGGGTGGCAACTGGTGGACACCATTCGCTCGGGAGGGCCGGTCGGCGGTAGATTCATCTCCAACACCACGGAAGGAGCCCCATTGAGCACTGCAGACATCGGTGTCATCGGAATGGCCGTCATGGGCCGCAATCTTGCCCGCAATATCGCCCGCCACGGCCACCGGGTCGCGATCTACAATCGCACCACAGCCCGCACCCAAGAGGTGATCGACGCCCACGGCAGCGAAGGCACGTTCGTTCCCGCGGAACGGATGGAAGACTTCGTCAACAGCCTGAGCACCCCGCGTCGGATCATCCTCATGGTCCAGGCCGGCGGGCCGACCGATGCGACGATCGAATCGCTCACCCCGCTGCTGGAGGAGGGCGACATCGTCGTCGACGGCGGGAACGCCCAGTTCACCGACACCCGCCGCCGGGAGGCAGAGCTGCGCGAGAAGGGGCTGCACTTCGTGGGCGCCGGGATCTCCGGCGGGGAGGAGGGCGCGCTCAACGGGCCCGCGATCATGCCCGGCGGGTCGCCGGAGTCCTACGCCGCCCTCGGCCCCATCCTGGAGGACATCGCCGCGAAGTACGAGGGCGAACCCTGCTGCGCATACATGGGGCCCGATGGCGCCGGGCACTACGTGAAGATGGTGCACAACGGCATCGAGTACGCCGATATGCAGTTCATCGCCGAGGCCTACGACCTCCTTCGCGCCTCGGGGATGACCGTGCCCGAGATCGCGGACGTGTTCGAGGAGTGGAACGCGGGGGAACTCGAGTCCTACCTCATCGAGATCACCGCGATCGTGTTGCGCCAGACCGATCCGCGCATCGGCGCCGCCCTCGTCGACGTCATCGCCGATGCCGCTGCGCAGAAGGGCACCGGGATGTGGACGGTGCAAAGCGGGCTCGACCTCGGCGTACCGGTGAACACGATCGCAGAATCCGTGTTCGCCCGGGCGGTCTCCTCCCATCCCCGGCTCCGCAGCGCCGGGCAGGAATCACTCACCGGCCCCGATCTCGCCATCGAGACCCACCCGGGCTTCGTCGACCACGTGCGGGACGCGCTGTATTCGGCCAAGGTCGTCGCCTACGCCCAAGGCCTGGACCAGATCCGCACCGCCTCGGAGGAGTACGAGTGGAATATCGATATCGCTGACGTGGCGAAGATCTGGCGCGCGGGCTGCATCATCCGCGCCCGGCTGCTCGAACAGATCCGCAGCGAGTACGCCGGCGCGAACCTGCCCACGCTGCTCACCGCCCCCTCCATCCGCGAGGGCCTCGACCGCGCCCAGGAGGGGTGGCGCGCGACCGTGGCCACCGCCGCCCGTGCCGGCGTTCCCGCGCCGGGCTTCTCCGCGGCGCTCGCCTACTACGACTCCGTGCGGGCCCAGCGGCTTCCCGCCGCCCTCTTGCAGGGCCTACGCGATTACTTCGGCGCCCACACCTACCAGCGAGTGGACGACGAGGGCCACTTCCACATCGAATGGAGCGCTGACCGCAGCGAGACCAAGATCTCGTGACCGGCCCGGCCTGGCCCCCGGCTCCCGTGCCGGCCCCTCCCGCCCTCTCGCCGGAGACGGTGCGGGAGCGGCTGGCCGCCCCGAAGATCTGGGATGCGCTGGGATTCCGGCCCGAGGATGCCAAGGAGCTCGCCCGCTGGCGGCGATCCCTGTCCGCGGCGGATGCCCGGCGCGTCGCCGAGGCGAGCGCGAAGGTGCGGGCCCTCCCCGGGCAGCGGCTCGGTCCGGCGGAGAAGTCGTTCTTCGGTTTCCTGCCCGACCGGCCCGGAGAGCCGCCCGGGCTGCTGCCCATGCTCACCCTCGGGGTCTGCGCCCCCGAGGTCGTCGACTTCGGCCGCGCACAGGGGTTCGACGCCGAGACGGCCGGCAGTGGCCTACAGGATCTGGGCCAGCAGGCCCACGTGCACCGGCTCGCAACGGGATCCTTCGGCCTCTTCAGCCAGTGGTGGCTGACCCTGGCCTGGGGCGGGAGCCTCTGGTGGTTCGGCCGGCTGCAGTACAACCTCATCCGATACCAGGGCGAGTACTGGTTATCGGTGCATATTCCCCAAACCGGCCCGCTCACCGGTACCGACGCCTCCTTCGAACGCGCCCGGGAGTTCGCCGCCCGCCACCTCGCGCAGTTTCACGTCGCGGGATTCCACTTGGATTCCTGGCTGCTGGACCCCAATCTGGCTGCGGGGCTCGGCCCGGAATCGAACATCGCGCAGTTCGCCGCGCGCTGGGAGCTGCAGCCCGCGCCCGGGGAGGCGAGCGGAGACGCGATGTTTTTCACCTTCGGGGACCGCAAGGCCACCGATTACGCCGCGCTGCCACGGCGTACGCGCCTGGAGCGGGTCGTTGCCGAACGGCTCGAGGGCGGGGGCGCGTGGCACTCCCCGACGGGCCTGCTCCGCTGGCGTTAGCACCCGGCGCTCAGAGCGCGGCGATAAGGTCGGCGCCGAGCGTGAGCATGATCGCGCCGATGATGATGAGGTACCACAACACGGTGATGATCCACCGGTTCTTCACCCACCCCTGACGGCTGCCCTTCCCGAGCGCTCCCGCCTCGCCCGCCCGGGTGGTGGTGTGGACGAACAGGGGGATCATGACCACCCAGATCACCAGGCACCACGGGCACAGTCCGTGCAACACGAACATCGCCTGGTATTGCAGGTAGGTCACGAAGCCGACCCCGAACAGGGTGCCCACGGTCATCCCCCGCCATACCCACACCGGGAAGCGCGCGCCGGTGAGCAGGAGCACCGCGAGGGTAGCCATCACCGGGAACGCGGCGACTCCGACGATGACGTTAGGTATCGCGAACGTGCTCGCTGCGGGTGAGTCGAGGAACAAGCCGCAACCGATCATCGGATTGATATCGCAACTCGCGACGTACTCCTCGTCGGCGAGGCGGCGGATGTAATCGACCGCGAGTGCGGCCGAGGCCCACAGGCCGAGCACGCTCGTGAGGAGCGCGACCCACCCGTATTCCTTCGCGGGCGAAGGGTCCGCGTGGGCGGGATCGGGCCCCGCCGGTTCGTCGGTCACGGCCATGGCGCTTCCTCCGGGCTGGGCCACTCCAGATGTACGGGCACTCCCGGTGGCTCCGGCCAGGAATACCATGGCGATAGTTCAACACTAGTATCGGGCATCGCCCGCACCACGCGCATCGCGATCGGTTCCGCGTTCGCCCGGTCCCACGTCATGATCGTCACGCCGGCGGTGCCGCTGAGCGGACCGATCGTGGGTTTATCGAGCACGGCGCCGGCGCTGGAGGTGTGCACGTACTGCACGCCCAGGCCCCGCTGCCACGGGCCGATACGCCGGTGGAAATGCCCGGCGAACGCGTACTTCACGCACCCGGAATCCAGGGCTTCCTCGGTCGCACGGTGGTTGTGCATCATGAGGATGTCGATCGGTTCGCCATCTTCCTTCTCCTCGCAGGCCCGCTCACTGAGCCGGTGGCCCCGTTCGGGGAGATTCTCATCCGCGACCAACCGCGTGGGCGCCCCGAGCGAGGTGAGGGTGGGGTCAAGGTCGCCAAGGAATCGGATCCCGTTCACCTCGATCGGTTCTCCGGCGAGCACGTGCCAACCGTGGGCGCGCTGCTGATCGGCGGTCTCGCTGGAATCGTGATTCCCGCCCGCGACGACGACGGGCCGGTCCCCGAAACTCTTGGCGAAGGCGTCGATGCAGAAACCTTCCACCGAGGTGCCCCCGATGACGTCGTCGCCGAGGTTGAGGATCATGTCGGCCTCGACCGTATCGGCGATGAGCCCGCTGATCCGACCCATCCCGACGTTGCAGTGCAGGTCAGCGACGATGACCATCGTCACCGGGTCCACCTCCGCGTCCTGTTCCGATGCTGCCCCCTCGGTTTCGTCGCCGTCCTCCTCGGGGTGGTTCTGGAGGTCCTCGGCGGGAGGTTCTTCGGGCGCGACGGTGGGCATTGCGAGCGTGGGACCGGCCGGTTCGGTCACCGCGGAGTCCGATTCGAACTTCTCCGTGAGGTTCGCGGCGACGTCGTCGTAGAACTCGTCGTTCTTATTGATCTCGTCGACGACGACCTGCCCGTAATGGTCGATCAACGCCCCTAGCCGCCCGGTGATCCGCGCATTCTCCAGCGGGGTTCCAGCGAGGACGGAGGAGACCGAGCCCGCACCGGCCGAGCCGTGGGTCTGGGGAACCACGGGTAGGAGCACTCCGACGACGACGAGGGTGAGCGCCACCGCGGGAACGCCGGGCCGCCGCCACGCGGAGGCGGCCGCAGCTCTGAGCACGCCGTGGGCGGAGAGTCGGCCCAGGAGCACGAGCGTGAGCAGGATCGACCACGCGAGGATCGTCCGGGAGACCGCGTCCATGACGAGCCCGTGGGTGGCGGCGCTGATCGCTTCGGCCGGGCTGGCGAAGAATTGGGTATAACTGGCCAGGTCCGCCGTGAGTGCGGCGACCGCCTGATCCGGGCCCGCCGAGATGGTCGTGCCCTCCATCGTGAGCTCGTCGGGGATCTGCCCCACCCGCACGTCGACCCCGAGGTGCAGCGGCAGGGGCGAGTCGATGATGAGCGAGCCCAGGGGACCCATGTTGAACGTGATCTCGTTGTTCAAGGTGGTCTCGTACTCGGCGACATGGGGCCCCACCGACCCGGTGTACGTCGCGGTCATGAGCCCGAACACGGCAGCGATGATCCCGGTGAGGAACCAGGTGATGCTTGCGCGCACGATTCGCCGCGTGCGAGGGGCTAGGCCGTGCCAGCCTTCGCTTGGTTCACTCATCGATAGGTCATGAGGTCAACCTCACCCTTCTTCAGCAGGTCACGCACGGGAGGGTACTCGCGGGAGGTGCCCTCGTCGTCGTCCTTATCTTGTTCTTTCTTCGTGATCGACATGGCCCAGTTCATGTCATCTCCGAACTCCTCGCCCAGCGCGGCTCGGCGTTCGTCCGCGTCATCGTTCACGGAGATCGCGAGCGCGACCTCCCCGGTGGAGTAGGCGAGCGAGTCCGGGTGGGCGATCTTCGTGTCCTCACCGAGGTCGAGGACGAGGAGTTTCTGGGGAAGTTTTTCCTCCCGGACGAGGTGGCGCAGGTAGACGGTGACATCGTTGAGTTCGCCGGCATCGACGGACTCACGGGATCCGAGCTCCAGGCGGATCCCCACGCCTGGGCGCTCGAGGAGGTTCTCGTATTTTCGAACAGTTTCTAACAGGTTCCCGCTCCCGCCGATCCCCAGGAGAAGGTACTGATCGGCCTCGTCGGCCTCGTTCGCCCAGTAGGCCAGGTCGCTGGCGGAATTACCATCCACGGGTACATCCACCCCGGCAACGCTCGTCGCGCCACCAGCGAGCGAGGCGTCTGCCGCACGTTTCTTCGCCCGACCCAGCACGTCTCCGGCATTGTTGATCTTCTTTTCCTGAAGGGCCGTCTTCGCGTCAATCGTGACGAGCCGGACTTCCTGGTCATTCGTTCGGAAGATGCGCTGAGAACCGCTGGGCAACAGCTGCCCGGCCTGCATGGAGGAGACGAGGCGTTCGAAGGGCTGGGCACCGGCGAACGCGTCACCGAGCCCGACGACCGGGCGGGAGGGATGGACCGCGAGCTCGTCCACGATCCCTGTGACGCTCGCGGGATCGTCGCTGGCGAAGACGTCCGCACCCGCCGCGCGGGCGGTCGCCACCCCCGCGAGGAGGCTGACGTCGGTACCGGCGAGTACCGTCGCCCGTTCGATTCGTTCCGACGGGAGCGTATTTGGCATGGAACCATACGACTCAGGGGGCGTACCCAGCTCCCCTACCGCGTACACCTCTCCGAACTCGAGTCCCGCGAGCCCTTCCACCGCTTCCTCCGCCGGTGGGGCGGCAACCTCAGCGAACTGTTCGCCGAGCAACTCCTCGACGTCACCTTCGTCATCCGGCACGGGGCTGACGACGAGGGAAGTGGTATCGAGCTGATGCAGGCTCACTTCCCCGACGGTGAGGACGGCGCGGGTGCCCAGCCGCAGGAGTTCGGTGTTCAAGCTCCCCGGCTGGGCGCTGGTATCGGTTTGTTCGGTCACGTCCTGCCCCGACGTGTTCTGCCCCGGCGGCGACGTGAGGAGCAGCGGGGTGCCCAACGAGACGGCGAACGAACTCGCGCGGCTGATCGCAGCGGCCTCGGTCGAACTCGCGAGCACGACCACCTGCGCGGATTCGAAGAAGAGCTGTGAGGCGCGCAACGCGATCTCTGCAGGATTTCCGGGCTCGAACGCCGTTACCGGATCCTCGGGAAGCATTGCCTGCGCGATCTTGCGCGGCTCCACCACGGGCCCTTCAGTGGGCTCGAGAACCACCCCTCCCGAACATCCCGCGAGGGCAACGGCCGCGAGGAGCGAGGTGAGCACTCGGAGCCACCCGCGCGCCCCGTGCCGCGTGAGGTGGCCGTCGGTCTGCATGCCTCCAGGGTATCTGCTCACCTTGCGCGGGTCAGGGTCACTCCCCCGGTTCCTGCGCTCATCCTCACTCGTCCTCCACATCTTCGCGCCCCTGCGGCGCCTGGGCACCTGGTCCAGGTGTGCCGCGGTCTCGCCCGCCCGGCGTGTCGCGCCCACGAGCGGGTTCCACCTCGGAGTCCTGCTGCTGCGGCGCGGCCAGCCGTCGTTCGGCAGTGCGTTGGCGCCCCCGAACCCGGAACGCGTATACGCCGAGGAGGAGGATGAGGGAGATGAGGGCCCCGACGAGGGTCGCGGCGAGAACTCCCGGGGCGGACTCGCGCCACAGCTGGCGGGCCTCCCGCAGCGGCTCGCTCACCCCCATGGCGATGAACACGGTGAGGCTGAGCACGACGATGCTCAGGCCCGCGACGCCGCTGAGGACGGGGCGGACGTACTGCGCGATGCCGTCGTGCTCGGTTTCGCGGTGGTGACGTCCGAACTGCCAGGCTCCACCGGCTGCGGCGATGCCGATGGTTGTGGGGATGAACCCGAGGAGCAGTCCCGTCACCCAACTGTTGGAGGTCCCGACCCAGATGTTCACCAGCCGTGCCCACCACAGCGGCAGCAGATAGTAGGCGATGAGCGCGAACGCGGCGGTGGTGAGCACGAGAATCACCCAGAGCGTCCCCTTGCGCATCCACAGCGGAACCGCGGCGGGTTCTTGTGGGCGCGTGGGGGGCTTGTCCGAGAGCATGCCCCTGAGCATAACGCGGTTTCTATTCGCGTTCGATGCGATTGCGCAACTGGGCAAGTTCGGCCAGGAGCACTCCGGGCACCCGGTCGAAGCCGGCGAAGAAGTCGGCAATGAGGTCGGTTTCCATGAGCCAGGACTTCCGGTCCACCGTCATGAGTTCAGCGAAGGTCTCCGGGTCCAGGTCCACCCCCGATAGGTCGAGATCCTCGCGGCGCGGGTGGGCCCCGAGCGCAGAGTTGCGGGCGCCGGCATCGCCGTCGACGCGGCGGAGCACCCAGTCGATCACTCGCGAGTTCTCCCCGAATCCGGGCCAGAGGAAATCGCCGTCGGAGTTGCGGCGGAACCAGTTGACGGAGAACACCTTCGGAACCCCCTCACCGACCTGGGTGCCGACCTCGAGCCAATGCCCCCAGTAGTCGGCCATGTTGTAGCCGCAGAACGGCAGCATCGCGAACGGATCCCGGCGCAACTGGCCCACCGCCCCCTCGGCGGCGGCCGTTTGTTCCGAGGCGATCGTCGCTCCGAGGAAGACCCCGTGCGCCCACGAGCGGCTTTCGGTCACGAGTGGCACGTTCGTTGCCCGCCGGCCCCCGAACAGGATCGCGTCGAGTTCCACCCCTTCCGGGTCGTCCCAGGTCGGGGCGATCGACGGCGCCTGGTCGGCCCGCACGGTGAAGCGGGAGTTCGGGTGCGCCGCGGGGCGGCCGGAGTCCGGGCTCCAGTCGCGGCCTTGCCAGTCGATGAGGTGGTCGGGAGCTTCCTTCGTCAGTCCCTCCCACCACACGTCGCCGTCGTCGGTGAGGGCAACGTTGGTGAAGATGACGTTTCGCTCGAGCGCCGCGATCGCGGTGGGGTTGGTTTCCTGCCCGGTTCCCGGGGCCACGCCGAAGAATCCCGCCTCGGGGTTCATCGCGCGTAGGCGCCCCTCGCGCGGGTAGATCCACGCGATGTCATCGCCGAGGGTGCGCACCGTCCATCCTGGGATCGAGGGTTGGAGCATGGCGAGGTTGGTCTTCCCGCAGGCAGACGGGAATGCGGCAGCGAGGTGGTACTTCCTCCCCGCCTCATTGGTCGCTTCGATGAGGAGCATATGCTCGGCGAGCCAGCCCTCATCGCGGGCGATGACCGAGGCGATCCGCAGGGCGAAGCACTTCTTACCGAGCAGCGCATTCCCGCCGTAACCCGATCCGTAGGACCAGATTTCCCGGGAGTCGGGAAAGTGGACGATGTATTTGGTGTCGTTGCAGGGCCAGGCGACGTCCTCGCGCTCCTCACCATCGGCGCTCCGCAATGGATAGCCCACCGAGTGCACGGCGGGAACCCACGGCTTGCCCGCCTCGATCTGCGCGAGCGCCCCGCTGCCCATCCGGGTCATGATCCGCATGCTCGCCACGACGTACGGGGAGTCGGTGAGTTCCACGCCGAGGTGGGAGAGCTCCCCGCCGACCGGGCCCATCGAGAATGGGACGACGTACATCGTGCGGCCCCGCATCGCGCCGTCGAAGACGCCGGTCAGGGTTTCCCGCATTTCCTCGGGGTCCCGCCAATTATTCGTCGGACCGGCGTCCTCCGGTTCCTCCGAGCAGATGAACGTCGCTGCTTCGACGCGGGCGACGTCGGAGGGTTCGGAGCGTGCGAGATAGGAGTTCGGGCGAAGTTCGGGATTGAGCGCAATGAGAGTGCCGCGGTCGACCATTGCCTCGAGCAGCGCATCGTTTTCTTCCTGCGAACCGCTGCACCAATGGATGCGGTCCGGTTCTGTGAGGGTGGCGATATCCTCGACCCACTCCGCCAGAACGGGGTCGGTAGTCGGGGTACCTGTGACACGTGGGGCAACGTGCGCGACCGTGTTCATCAGCGCGGTGTCCTTTCCGGAAACCAATTTTTCGTTCGTATTAACATTTTCTACGCGCGCTTCGCGCGCAGAAGCACCTTGACGGACGAAACTTCACGCGTTTTTATCCTAGGGTGAAGCTATGAAGCCTGTTCTTCCTATCCCGGAGTCCGCTGAAGAGCTCCCCGAGGACTCCCCGTCGCTTACTCTCGGACGGCGAGTGCGCCACTTTCGCACCCAAGCCGGGCTCACCCTGCGCGAGCTCGCGGAGCGGGCAGGCACGACGCCCAGCCACCTCTCCCTCATTGAGAACGGGCACCGGGAGCCGCGGCTTGCGCTTCTCAAAGACCTCGCTGAGGTGCTCGACGTTGACGTGGGGATCCTCCTCACCGCTGAGCCACCGCCGGACCGGCGCGCCGAGCTCGAGATCGAATTGCAGCGTGCGCAGCGTTCCCCGCACTATCGATCGCTGGGGGTCGCGCCCGTGCGGCCCAATCGCAGCACCCCGATCGAGGTGCTGGAATCCCTCGTGGCACTGCACCGGGAGGTGATTCGCAAAGCCCGCGAAAGTGCGACCACCCCGCAAGAGGCGCGCCGGGCGAACACCGCGCTGCGAATGCTCATGCGGGAACGCGATAACTATCTACCCGAGATCGAAGAGCTTGGTGAAGAAGCGGCGCGCGCGGGCGGTTACACCTCGGGAGCATTGACGCACTCGACCGTGGCGGAGATGGTTCGCCACGTCGGGTTCGAGATCGTCCACTCCCCCGACCTGCCGCATTCCACCCGGACAGTGACCGATCTGGCGAACGGACGGATCTATCTTCCCCCGGCCTCTATTCCCGGCGGGCACGGTCTGCGTTCGCTCGCCCTGCAAGCAATTGGGCACAGAATTCTCGGCCACACCGAGCCGACCTCCTATGCGGACTTCCTTCGGCAGCGGTTGGAGATCACCTACTTCGCCGCGACGTGCCTGATCCCGCGTTCTGCGGCGCTGGCGCACCTGGCGGAGCGGAAAAAAACTCGAGATATTGCGATCGAGGATTTCCGGGACACGTTCGGCGTCACCCACGAGGCGGCGGCGCTGCGGTTCACGAACCTCGCCACCGTTGAACTCGGCATCCCGCTGCACTTCCTGCGCGTGGAAGACGACGGTGCCCTGTATAAGGGCTACGAGAACGACGGGGTTCCCCTACCCACGGATGCGCTCGGCGCCGTCGAGGGGCAGTACGTGTGTCGGCGGTGGTCGGCGCGGGCGGCCTTCGAGCGGCGTGCTCGTACCACGGAGTTCCACCAGTACACGGATACGAGTGCAGGAACGTTCTGGTGTTCCACCCAGACGGGCACCGGGACCCAGGGTGAATTCTCCATCACGATCGGCGTGCCCTTCGACGAGGCGAAGTGGTTCCGCGGCCGGGAGACGACTCGCCGGGCGGCCTCGACCTGCCCGGACGAGACGTGCTGCCGGAAACCCGATCAGCATCTCGCCTCCAAATGGCAGAGCCACGCGTGGCCGAGCGCGGTGATGCACACCCAGGTCCTCGCCCCGCTCCCCCGCGGCACGTTCCCCGGGGTGGACGAGCGTGAGGTGTATGCCTTCTTAGAGGTCAACTCTCCCAACTGAGGCGCAGACGGCAACGGTCGTCGCCGGGTAGGACCTTCCTGACGAACGGGGGGCGGGCGGCCCACCGCTACCGAGGGGCTGCCATCGGTGAACGCCATCGCAAGTGAATTGAACAGCTCATCGGTAGAAACACGTTCGCCCTGCTACCCGCGCGCCGGTTCGGCCGGGGTAACAGGGCGAGGTGTGCGGCCTTCCTAGAGGTCGAGGCTCCGGAACGAGGCGGGGGTGGCCGGCGTTGTCGGGCCACCCACTTCACGGATCTGCAACGCGTTCGTCGTGCCCGGCACTCCGAGGGGAGCCCCGGAGATGACGACGACGGCGTCACCCTTCTGCGCAGCACCGGTGTCGAGGAGTTTCTGGTCGAGCAGTTCGACCATGTCCTCGGTCGTGTGCACCTCGTCGACCTTGTACGTCACCACGCCCCACGTGAGCGCGAGCTGGTTGCGCACCTTCTCCACCGGGGTGAACACGAGCAGGGGGGTTTCGCTGCGCAGGCGCGCCATCCGCCGAGCGGTATCGCCGGACTTGGTGAAGGTCGCGAGATAGCGGGCACCGAGCACCGTCGCTACCTCGGTGGCGGCCTTGGAGATCACCCCGCCCTGGGTGTGGGGATCGGTCGCGGCCCGAGCAATACGTTCCATCCCCCCTTCTTCCGTCCGTTCAATGATCCGCGCCATCGTTTGTACCGATTCGATCGGGTAGGCACCCACGCTCGTCTCCCCCGACAGCATCACCGCGTCAGCGCCGTCGAGCACGGCGTTCGCGCAGTCCGATGCTTCCGCCCGGGTGGGTCGAGGGCTGGAGATCATCGATTCCAGCACCTGGGTGGCGACGATGACGGGTTTGGCGTTCTGCTGGCACAGTTCCACGGCGCGCTTCTGCACGAGGGGAACCTCTTCGAGGGGAAGTTCCACCCCGAGGTCCCCGCGGGCGACCATGACACCGTCGAAGGATTCGACGATCTCCTGGAGGTTGTCGACCGCTTGGGGCTTTTCCACCTTCGCGATCACGGGGACGTGGATGTCTTCTTCGTCCATGATCTTCGCGACGTCCTCGTAATCACGGGCAGAGCGTACGAAGGACAGCGCGATGTAATCCGCGCCCATCTTCAGCCCCCAGCGCAGGTCGTCGGCGTCCTTCTCGCTCAGGGCGGGGACGTTGACGGCGACGCCGGGGAGGTTGAGGCCCTTGTTGTTCGATACGGGCCCGGGAATGACGACTTCCGTCTTCACGTCGGTGTCGGTGACGTCGAGGACCTTGACCGACACCCGCCCGTCGTCGATGAGAATGATGTCGCCTACGGAAACATCCTCGGGGAGGCCCTTGAACGTCGTCGAGACGCGTTCCTTGGTTCCGGGAACGTCGTCGGTGGTGATGGTGAGGATGTCCCCTTCAGCAAGCTCGTGTTGGTCTTCGATGAACCGACCGAGCCGGATCTTCGGGCCCTGTAGATCGACGAGGATGGCCACCGCTTTCCCGGATTCCTCCGCCGCCTCGCGCACGCGGTGGAAAACTTTCGTGTGGGTCTCTTCATCGCCGTGGCTTCGATTGATCCGGGCGACGTTCATCCCGGCATCGATGAGCGCACGGATCTGCTCTGAAGATTCCGTGGCTGGCCCGATAGTCGCTACAATTTTGGCTCTTCGCATGGGTATAGCCTATGCCTTTTCTCTTAAGGGGTTTGCGTTGCGTTCAGAACTCGGTTCCACGCGTTTTCCGCCGCTCCGCGTGAACCGTTGTGTTGAGGGGCGTATCCCGGCCGGTGGATCCGCGTGAACCGGGCGAGAAGTTGGTCGGGGTCGGCCAGGAGCATCGTCGCTACCCGCGATTTGGTGACCTCGGCGTGTTCGGCGAGGATCGCGGTGAGGACTCGTTCGTCGAGATCGCCGAGCTCCCCCACCTCGAGCTCTTCGGCGTTCCCCGCGGGGCGGTGAAGGCTCTCGGGAAGGAGATCCAGGGCGTAGATGACGCCGCCTTCCATACCCGCGCCGAGGTTCACTCCCACGTCGCCAAGGATGACGAGGGTGCCCGCGTGCATCCGGTAGCCGGCGGCGTCCCCCGCGCCTTCGCACACAACGGTTGCCCCCCAGTTGTGTGCCCCGACGCGTTCACCGACCTCGCCGGCGAGGTAGATCCCGCCGTCTTCTGCGCCGTATCCGATGGCGCTGCCGGCGATGACGTTCTCCTGGGAGGAGAACCCGGCCGTCACTTCTGGCCGGACGATGATCTTCCCGCCGCTGAGGCCCTTACCGACGAAGTCACCTGCTTCGCCTTGCACGATAATCGTCATGCCGGGGGCGCCGTATGCCCCGAGGGCGGCTCCGCTCGAACCGGTGAGGGTCACGCGGATCGTATCCTCGGCGAGCCCTGCGGCCCCGTATTTGCGGGCAATCTCCCCGGCCGTGCGGGCCCCCACGGAGACGTCGGTGTTCGATACGAAGGCGTTGATCCGTACCGGCGTGGCCTCCTCGAGCGCGTCGTTCGCCAGCCCGATGAGGGTGGCATCCAGGGAGTCCTCGGCGGCCGGCGGCGCGGAAAGTTCCCGGGAGCTGCGACGGATCGCGGTGAGGTCGACCCCCGCATTGCCCCACTGCTCCACGGCCACGGACCAATCGAGCAGGTCGCTCCGACCGATCGCATCGGCCAGGTGGCGGACTCCGGCCCGGGCAAGGAGTTCGCGAAGGTCCTCGGCCACCTGCTCCGCGTGCGCCGCGGGGGAAAGCCGGTATTCCTTCGCGCCGAGGGCAGCGGCGATGAAGATCTCCGCGGCGCTGCTCAGCGGGGTCGCGACGGCGACGTGGGCGCCTTCGGGGGCGAAGTGCTGTGCGAGGGAGATGAGGCCGAACACCCACTCGTACTCGCCGTCGACGAGGTCGATCACGTCCGCCCCGGCATGGATCGCTTCAAGACCGATGATCCCACTGGTGAGGTCGGCTCCCACCCGGACGTGGAGCCGGACCTGCGGGTTGACGTTTCGCAGTTCGTCGATGAGCACGCGCAGCCCGTCGGGGCCGACCGTGTCGTGGTGGGCGGGCGGGGTGAGCAGGACCTCTTCGGCCGTCGCGAGGGAAACCAGGTCAACGGCGGCCCGGTTGTCGGTGATCTCCAGCGGCGCGCGGGTGACCAGCCGCGAGAGGATCTCCTCAACGCTTTCCACCGCGGCGAGATCGATCTCCTCCCCGGCCTTGGGTTCCAGAAGCTGGTGCACGGGGTCGAGGGTGAGGTGGGGGCGGCCCAACTGCTCGCCGAGATTCTCCAGGTCGAGGGTCCCCAGCGCCTGGGGGGCTCCGCGGAAGACCTCCCGCACGAGCCCCGGTTCCAGCCCGATGATGTGGAAGCGCCGGCTGCCCTGATAGGCGCGGTATTCCGCGACCCCGCTTTCGAGAAGGGTCGAATAGACCGCGGCCGTGAGCTCTTCGAGGTAGGTACCCGCGCCCTCCTCGCCGGCGATCGCCTCGCCGTGGTAAGGCACGACCGCCTCGGCGCCTGCGGCGAGGAGCCGCAGCACGTGCACGGGTTCGACGGCGTCGCCCGCCTCGGCGAGGAGGCTCACCCGGCCCCGGTTGCCGGTGCGCAGCAGGTGTTCGTGCGCGGTGGCGGCGAGCAGCAGGGAGGGGACGGCGATGCTCGTGCCGCTTTGCGCGCCGCGGTTGCTCAGCAGGAGGACCTGCGCTCCGGCGTCGATCGCGCGATCAACATCCGAGCGCACGTTGTCGAGGGCCTCGCGCATCCCGGTCCTCGCCGAGGAGCCGGTGGGATAGACCCCGGTGATCGAATGCACCTGCAGGTGCTCGCGCAGGATCTGCAGACCGCCGGTGGCGAGCACCGGCCCGGGCAGCGAGACCTTCCGCGCGTGCTCGGGGCCATCGCGCAGCACGTTACGTTCGGGGCCGAGGAAGACTTCCCGGGGCGCGGGCACGGCGACGGCGTCGATATACGGGGTGGTGAGCTGGGAGCGCTGGGATCGGAAACGGTCGAAGAAGGTGAGTTGGCGGGAGGCCACCCGGTTCGGGGCGAGGCCCTTACCGGCGGCGAGATCGCGCACCGCCTCCGCGCCGGCCGCGGTGAGGTGGTAGGCCGGGTCGACCTCGGCCGAGGGGTGCGGTTCGGCGAGTCGGAACGCGTCGCCGGCGGCGATCTCGGTGAGGTTCTCCCGCAGCCACTGCCCGTAGGGGTGCTTGGAGGCGATCTGGGCACGCACGGCGTCGGAGGGCAGCAGGTTGCCCACGACCGTGTCGACGGCGATGAGCTCGCCGGGGGCGAGCCGGCCCTTCTTCGTGATCGTCGAGGGGTCCAGATCGACCACCCCGGTCTCGGAGGCGAACACGACGAGCCCGGTTTCGGTCACCCAATACCGCCCGCTGCGGGTGCCGTGGCGGTCGAGGACCGCGCCCACGAGGTAGCCATCGGCGAAACACGTCACCCCGGAACCTTCCCACGGTTCGACGACGGTGGTGCAGTAGTTGTAGAAGTCCCGTTCGGCTTCGCTCATCCGGTTTCCCCACTGTTCGGGGATCGCCATCCGCAGCGCGTGGGTGAGTTGGCGCCCCGAGCGGTGGAGCAGTTCGACGAACTCATCGAGGCTGCCTTCGGCGGTGCGTTCCTCAGGAACGGCGCGCAGGCACGAACCGAGCAGGTCCGATTCCATGAGCGGCAGGCGCGCATCGAGCCACGTCCGGTTCGCAGGGTAGGAGTGGATAGCCCCGTCGTGAGCGAGGATGCGGTGCGGTTGGGCCTGGTTCCACGACTCGTAGTGGCTTCCCTGGCAGGAGTGGACGACGGCGATCTCGGTTCGGTACAGCGGATCGGCGAGGTCGGCGTAGAACACCGCGAGCCGCGGGGCAGGAACGAGCCCCTTGTACACGATCGTCGTGCGCGACAGCGAGGCGAAGTAGGCGTGGGACTTCTGCTCCACGCGGCGCCGGAGGCGGTACAGGCCCGCGTCGATCTCCACTTGGGAGACCTCGGCGGCGGGGAAGAGCACCACCTGGCGCATCGCGGGCATGAGCGCCCGGGGTTCCATCTCGACGATCGTGTCGTTGATCGGCACCTCTCGCCAGGTGAGGACGGCGAACCCCTCTTCGGCGGCGATCTCGGTGATGAGCTCCTGTTCTGCTTGCACTTCCTGCAGGAAGGCGAACCCGACGGCGTAGCGGCCGACCGGGGGCAGATCGGAACCGATCTCGGCGCGCAACACCCGATCGGGGATGTGGGTGAGCACCCCGCTCGCCTGCGAGCACCCGTGGTGGAGGTTCTCCAGAGCGGCGAGGGCGGTGTCGAGGACGTCCCGCCCGGGGGTGCCGCGCAGGGTCGCGACGAAGGCGACTCCTTCGTGGCCGGAGTGGACGGCGGGAGTTTGGGCAGAGCCACGTTGGTTCGTTTGTCGAACCTTACTCATCCGCGGCGTCCTTCCCTCTCGTCGATCATCGGTGGGGACGTCGCTGGCCCTCATCTCACTGTATCGACCTTGCCTGGAGTTTTCGACTCGTCGGCAAGGCTGTTACCGAACCGTATCCTCACCCTCGGTTTCCGCTTCCGCTTCCTCGGGTTCTCGGCCGGGGAGCCATGCGCCGTCTTCCCGGGGGCCCTTGCGGCGAAGGATGAGGACCATCGCGACCGAGACGGCGAACACCAGCAGCGAGACCCATACGTTGAGGCGCAGGCCGAGGATGTGTTCGGCCGTATCGATGCGGAGCATTTCGATCCACGAACGCCCGGCGGTGTAGAAGGCGACGTAGAGCCAGAACACCCGCCCGTGCCCCAGGCGCCAGCGGCGGTCAACGGCGATGAGGATCGCGGCTGCGGCGAGGTTCCACAGCAGTTCGTAGAGGAACGTCGGGTGGAAAAGGGTACCGGTGGGATAATCCAACCCCTGCGCCGCGAGCGCTGCGTCGGAGATCTGCAGGCCCCAGGGAAGGTCGGTGGGCGCCCCGAACAGTTCCTGGTTGAAGTAGTTCCCGATCCTGCCCACGGCCTGGGCGATGAGGATGCCGGGCGCGAGGGCATCGGCGAAGACGGTCAGCCGCAGCCCCTTGGAGCGTAGATACCACCACGCCACGCCCGCGCCCGCGGGGATGGCGCCCCAGATGCCGAGGCCCCCTTCCCAGATGTACAGCGCCTTGATCGGGTCTCCGTCCGGCCCGAAATACGCGGCCGGTGAGGAGATCACGTGGTAGATCCGCGCGCCGATGATGCCGGCGGGCACGGCCCACATCAGGGCGTCGACGAGCACTCCCTCGGGTCCGCCCCGTTCGCGGTATCGGCGCGAGGCGAGCCACCCGCCGATGAGGATCCCGGTGATGATGGCGATCGCGTAGGCCCGCAGTGGCAGGGGCCCCACGTACCAGACGGCTTCCGATGGGCTGGGGATTCCGTTCATCGCGTGGCCCGGACGCCGCGGGCGAGGTCGGTGATGAGGTCCTCCACCGCCCCGAGCGCCTTCGCCTCGTCCTCCGACGACGCGAGCGCTTTGACGGCGGCCGATCCCACGATGACCCCGTCGGCGTAGGCGGCGACCTGGGCGGCTTGTTCGGCGTTGGATACGCCCAGACCCACGCACACCCGTGGCGCGCCGGCGGCCCGGCAGCGCTGAACGAGTTCCTCCGCGGCCTGCCCCACGCTCGCCCGGGTGCCGGTGACTCCCATCGTCGAGGCGGCGTAGAGGAAACCCCGGCCCGCCGCGGCGGTCATCTTCAGCCGTTCGTCGGTGGAGGAGGGGGCGACGACGAACACCTTGTCGAGGTCGTATGCGTCGGCGGCAGCGCTCCATTCGCCCGCTTCGTCCGGGGTGAGGTCGGCGGTGATGAGGCCCGCTCCCCCGTGCTCGGCGAGGTCGGCAGCAAAGCGGTCCACGCCGTAGCGAAATACCGGGTTGTAATACGTCATCACGAGGGTGGGTGCCCCCGTGTGGGATACCTCCCGGACCGCGGTGAAGACGTCAGCGATCCGCACCCCTTGCGCGAGGGCCTGTTGGGCGGCCGCTTCGATCACCGGTCCATCCATCCCCGGGTCGGTGTAGGGCAGGCCGAGTTCGATGATGTCGGCGCCCGCCGCGATCGCGGTCCTGGCGGCCTTGATCGATAGATCGAGGTTCGGGAACCCCACGGGAAGGTAGATGATGAGGGCGGCACGGTCTTCGGCCTTCGCCGCGTCAATCGCGGCAGCGGTCTGGCTCACTGCTCGCTCCCTTCGGGGTAGAGGTCGAACCAGCGGGCCGCCGTTTCCACGTCCTTATCGCCGCGGCCGGAAAGGGAGACGAGCAGATACGTCGTTTCCGGTTCGGCCCCGGCCTCGGCCAACTCTCTGCCGAGGTCGAGGGTCGCGGCGAGCGCGTGCGCCGACTCGATCGCGGGCAGGATCCCCTCGGTGCGGGAGAGCAACGCGAAGGCCGACATCGCGGCGGCATCGGTGATCGGCCGGTATTCCGCCCGGCCCTGGGAGGCGAGGTAGGAGTGTTCCGGGCCGACCCCGGGATAGTCCAACCCGGCGGAAATGGAGTGGGAGGCCACGGTTTGGCCGTCCTCGTTCTGCAGCAGGTAGGACTTCGCGCCGTGGAGCACCCCGGGGCTGCCTTTGGTGATCGTCGCGGCGTGCTTATCGCTCTCGACACCCTCGCCGGCGGCTTCGGCGCCGATGAGGCGGACGTCGTCGTCGAGGAATGCGTGGAAGATCCCCATCGCGTTAGATCCCCCGCCCACGCAGGCGATGACGGCGCTCGGCAACGCCCCGATCTCCTCGGCGAGTTGGGCTTTGGCTTCCTCACCGATGATTTTTTGCAGGTCGCGCACCATCTCCGGGAACGGGTGCGGGCCGGCGACGGTACCGAAGATGTAGTTCGTCGTCTCCACGTTCGTCACCCAGTCGCGGAAGGCCTCGTTGATCGCGTCCTTCAGGGTCCGGGAGCCGGTCTCCACGGCGATGACCTCCGCGCCGAGCAGGCGCATCCGGGCGACGTTGAGGGCTTGGCGTTCGACGTCGACCGCGCCCATATAGATCGTGCATTCGAGCCCGAACAGGGCGGCCGCGGTCGCGGTGGCCACCCCGTGCTGGCCCGCGCCGGTCTCGGCGATCACGCGCTGTTTGCCGACCTTGCGGGTGAGCAGCGCTTGGCCGAGCACGTTGTTGATCTTGTGGGAGCCGGTGTGGTTGAGGTCCTCGCGTTTGAGGAAGACCCGCATCCCGCCGGCGTGTTCGGCGAAGCGGGGCACCTCGGTGATCGGGCTGGGTCGCCCGACGTAGTCGCGCAGGAGGCGCTGGAGTTCGGCGTGGAAGGACGGGTCGTCCTTCATCGCCTGCCAGCCTTCAGTGAGGTCCTCGAGCGCTGCGATGAGCGCGTCGGGTACGAATCGGCCGCCGAACTCCCCGAAGTAGGGGCCCTTGAGTTCGCGTAGGTTCATGGCCGGGCCGCCCTGAGCGCGGGGTGGGAGCCCGCGGCGACCATGTCGGCCACGGCAGTTCTCGGGCTGCCCTGCGTCACGAGGGCCTCCCCGACGAGCACGGCGTCGGCGCCCCGGCGGGCATAGTCAAGGACGTCGTGGGGTCCGCGCACGCCGGATTCGGCGACCTTGAGCACGTTCGCGGGGATGAGCGGGGCGAGTTCGGCGAACACCTCCCGGTTCACCTCCAGGGTGTGCAGGTTGCGGGCGTTGACACCGATGACCTTCGCTCCCGCATCGACGGCGCGTTGCACTTCCTCCGCGGTGTGGGCCTCCACGAGCGCGGTCATTCCCAGGGAGTTCACGCGGTCGAGGAGCCCTTCGAGGGCGGGTTGTTCGAGGGCGGCGACGATGAGGAGCACGAGGTCCGCCCCGTGGGCGCGGGCTTCCCAGACTTGGTAGGGGGTGACGACGAAGTCCTTGCGCAGCAGTGGCACGTTCACCTGCGCGCGCACGTCATCGAAATCCGCGAGCGATCCGCCGAAGCGGCGTTCTTCGGTGAGCACGGAGATCACCGCGGCTCCGCCCGCTTCATAGTCGACGGCCAGTCCGGCCGGATCCGCGATGTCGGCGAGGGCTCCCTTGGACGGGCTCGAACGCTTCACCTCGGCGATGACCGTGACCATGTCGTCACGGCCGAGTGCGCTCACCCCGTCCTTGGCTGACTCCCTTGCCAGCGCTTTTTCTTTCAGTGCATCCAACGGCAGCGCGGCCTCTCGCTTGGCGAGGTCGACGCGCACATCCGCGATGATCTGTTCCAAAATGGTCATTTCGCCCTTCCTGGTTCCTCTCCATGGTAGAGCCGATCTCCCGGTGACTCGAACCGGGTCATGCTGCGAGACGGCGGCGGGTCAGAAGTTGCGCAGGATCCCGAAGCCGACGATGGCGATCGCGCCGATGACGACGATAGTCGGCGGGATCTGCCATGCGGGACGATTACGCCAGGCCCGCCACCACCAACCGGCGAGGAGAACCGCGGCGGCGGGCAGGGCGATGGTCAGCAGCGGGTTCATTCCCCACGCACCGGCGAGGTCGAGGTGGGCGAGGTCGTGGACGGCGCGAAGTCCTCCGCAGGTCGGGCACAGGTAGCCGGTGAACGCGAGGATGGGGCACATCCCGTAGCCGCCCTCGTGGGGGCTGCGGACGGCGAGCAGGAGGGTCGCGGCACCGAGGATGACAATGGTGATGCTCGGCGTCTTCACGTCCCGTTCGAGCGCGCGAGTGAGGGTTGCCATAGAGCCAGGTTACCTTTCCCTGCCTCGGGGCCTAACTGGTGACGATCGCGAGGAAGAGGATGAACCAGCTAAACACCCCGAGGGCTGCGCCGATGCTGCCGGTGATGATCCCACCAACGGCGGATCCGCCGTTGGTCGCCCGGCCCTCGGAGGCGAACCTGCGCCCCTTGACGCCCAGGACGATCGCGATGATGCCCAGCGGCACCGAGAGCAGGAGGGTGACGCACAGCACGATGGAAAGGATCCCGAGGATCAACGCCGCGCTCGCCGTGCCGTTCTTCTCCGCGACCTGCGAGGGCGTATACACGTATCCGTACCCGGGAGCGGATCCGGGGACGGCGCCGCTCGGGGGTGGGGGCAGGTTCGGCGCCGGCGAACCCTGCTCGGGCCCGCCGAAGGGATAGCCCGCAGGCGACGTCGGCGGGGGCGGTGGCGGCGACGACGGCGGGGTCACCGAGGGCGGGGGCGGTGGCGGCGGCACCGCTTCAGTTTCGGGGAACGGGTCTTCCTCGTACGGGTTGTACCCTTCCGGAGGTGTGGCCGGGGGGTATGACATAGCCTAGTTCTGCAGATCCTCAACGGTCGGAGTGTCACGCTTAGACGTAGGTTGGCCGAGCCCCATCACTCGCAGGGCTATCGAGATCACCAGCCCGAGCGCGACGACGCCCGCGCCGACCCCGATCGTGACCTTGTTGAACAGTATCGCCCCGACCGCGATGACGACGACACCGACGCAGGTTGCCCAAAAGAGGAACCAGCCGGCGACGGTGCGGCCGTGGTTGGATTGCGGAGGCGTTGATGGGGGGTTCATCAGCCGGTTGTCTGGGACGGGGCTTTCCTGGCTCATCTACTCATTTATCCTTTAGCGTCCGAGGGGGCAACTGCCCGGATTACGACCTACGTGCATTGTAGCCGGATTCAGGTGGGATCCTCACCGCGGCTGAGGGCGTCCCAATCGTCCATCGCTTGGCGCCGGGAGCGGGTTTGCGGGTCCGCCTCGGGAGGGGGTGCTTCTGCTTCTGCGCGGGCGGCGGGCTGGTAGCGCCGGCCCACGGTGTGCCACGTACCCAGGTGCGTGAGGAGCCACCCGCTCGTGGCGATCCCGCAAGCGAGGACGGCGAGGCTGAGGTAGGGCCACCAGGTCACCGTCACCGGGGTGTTGATGGCGCGCACCGAGGTGAGGTCGGCCGCGGCGGTGGCGGCGACGATGTCCGGTTCTGCGAGGAACATCACCACTGTTGCCCCGGCGGCGAGGTTAGCAGCGATGACCCCCACGAGAGCGACGATCCGCACCGCCCTGCCGGCGAGTCCGAGCACGAGCGCGGCGGCGATGATCACGAGCCCGACACTCGCGGCGGCGGGTGCGGCCGAGGTGCCCGCGACCGTGACGGGGAGGTCGCCGGTCGCGGTGGGCGTGGTGGCCCGCACCCATGTGGGCAGGGTGGTGAGGAGCACGACGGCGCCCAGGAGCGCCGTCGTCACCGTCGCTGCCCCGCGGCTGAGTCTAGCCATCGCCGGCTCCGGTGAGGGGTTGCAGGCCGGCGGCGACCTCGACGGCGCGCACCGCCGCCTCGGCCTTGGATCGGGTCTCGAGGTACTCGGTGCGAGGGTCGGAGCCGGCCACGAGTCCGGCACCCGCCTGCACGGAGGCCACCGAGCCGGAGATCACCGCGGTGCGGATGGCGATCGCCATGTCCATCTCACCGGCGAAATCGAAATAACCGACCGTGCCGCCGTAGATGCCGCGGCGCGCGGGTTCCAGGGCGTCGATCACCTCGATCGCCTTGCGCCGGGGGCTGCCCGAGAGGGTCCCGGCCGGGAACGCGTGGGCGAGGGCGTCGAGCGCCGTCTTGCCCTCCTGCAGGGCGCCGGTGACGGTGGAGGTGATGTGCATGATGTGGGAGAAGTGCTGGACCCGCATATAGCCCTCCACGCCGATCGAGTCGGGCGTGCAGATCTGCCCGAGGTCGGCTTTGGCGAGGTCGACGAGCATGACGTGTTCGGCCACTTCCTTCTCATCGGCGAGCATTTCCCGCTCGAGGGCGCGGTCCTCGGCCGGGGTGCGCCCGCGGGGTCGGGAACCGGCGATCGGGAAGGTCGTCACCGTGCCAGCGGAGACTTTGATGAGGGTCTCGGGTGAGGAACCCACGACGTGGAAGTTCCCCGCGGGCCCGCCGGGCAGGTGGAGCAGGTACATGTACGGCGAGGGGTTGATCGTCCGCAGCGCCCGGTACACGTCTAACGGGTCGGCCTCGCATTCGAGGTCCAACCGCCCGCTGAGGACCACCTGTTCGCACGTGCCGCGGGCGATCTCGCGTTTGACCTCCCGCACGGATTCCTCGTATTCGCCCTGGGAGGTGCGCATCGTGCGGGGCACGGTGACGGGGCGGTGGGTGCTCGCAACCGCGGGGGTGGGTTCGGTGAGGCCGCTGGCGAGGGCGTCGAGGCGGCGCACGGCGTCCGCGTAGGCCGCCTCCACCCCCGTTTCGGTGTCGTTGGTGTTGATCGCGTTGGCGATGAGCCACGCCGACCCGTCGTGGTGGTCGATGGCGACCATGTCGGCCACGAGCATGAGGGCGAGGTCGGGTAGGTGGAGTTCCTCGGGGGCGACCTTGGTGAGGTCGGGGTGGAAATACCAGCACGCGTCCCAGCCCACGGCCCCGACGAGCCCGCCGGTGAGCGGGGGGAGGCCGGGTAGCGGCTCGGTGTGGAGCGCGTCGAGCGTGCCGCGCAGGATCTCCAGGGGCGCGCCCGCGGCGGGCACCGACACGGGCGGGTCGCCCAGCCAACGCGCGTCCTCGCCGTCGGCAAGCAGCGTCGCCTGGGCGCGGACCCCCACGAAGCTCCACCGGTGCCAGGCCCCGTTGGCCTCGGCGGATTCGAGGATGAAGGTCCCCGGCCGGTTCCCGGCGAGGCGCCGGTAGATGCCCACGGGGGTGAGGTCGTCGGCAAGGATCCGGCGGACGACGGGGATGACCCGCCGCTCGCGGGCGAGGTCGGTGAATTCCGCGGCGGTGGGCCACGTGGTGCCCCAGTCGAATCTCGTCATGACGTCACCGGCAATTCGCGGCCCTCGAAGCAGGAGCGGGTGCCCAGGTGGCAGGCGGCGCCGACCTGCTCGACCCGGACGAGCACGGCGTCACCGTCACAGTCGAGGGCGACCGACTTCACGTACTGCACATGCCCGGAGGTGTCTCCCTTGCGCCAGTATTCCCCCCGGGAGCGGGACCAGAACGTCACGCGGCCCTCGGTGAGGGTGCGGTGGAGGGCTTCGTCGTCCATCCACCCGACCATGAGCACCTGGTCGTTCTCGTCTTGGATAACTGCGCACACGAGCCCGGCGGCGTCACGCTTGAGCTGCCGAGCGATTTCGGGATCTAGAGCCACGGTTGTGATCTTCTCACTTTTCTTCGTCGTCCGCCCCGCGCGTCCGCGATTCGGGTGCGTGGGTGAGCTGCGCCGTCCACGATTCTTGCATCCGCGCGTAGATTCCTCCGGCGCGGGCGAGTTCGCTGTGGTGACCGAGTTCGGCGAGTTCGCCGTGGTCGATGACGGCGATGAGGTCAGCTGCCTCGGCGGTGGAGAGCCGGTGCGCGATCGACACCGCGGTCTTCCCTTCGGTCAGCGCAGCAAGCGCCCGGTTGATACGCGCCTCGGTGGCGGGGTCGACCGCGGAGGTCGCTTCGTCGAGCACGAGGAGATCGGCATCGGCGAGGTAGGCGCGGGCGAGGGCGACGAGTTGGCGCTCCCCGGCCGAGAGAGCCTCCCCGCGTTGGCCGACGTCGGTGTTCACCCCGGCGGGTAGTCCCTCCACCCAGTCGGTCAGGCCGAGGTCGGCGAGCGCGTCCTTCGCCGCGGCGGCGGGGTCGGGCAGGTCCGGGCGCGCGTAGGTGATGTTGTAGGCGATCGTGCCGGTGAACAGGAACCCCTCCTGGGGCACGATGACGACCCGGGATCGCAGGTCGGTGAGCGCGAGGTCGCGCAGGTCGACGCCGCGCAGGAGTACCCGGCCGTGGTGGGGGTCGGCGAAGCGGGTGAGCAGGCGGGCGAGGGTGGTTTTCCCCGAACCGGTCTCCCCCACGATTGCGACCTTGGTGCCGGCGGGGATGTCGAAGGTGATCCCTTTGAGCACCTCCGGCCCGCCGGGGTAGGCGTAGCGCACGTCCTCGAAGGTGATCGCTGCCGCTCCCCTGTCGCCCGCGCTCACCGGGCGGTCGGGTTCGGTGATGTCGAGTGGGGTGTGGATGATGGAGATCACTCGGCGCCATCCGGCGACGGCGCTTTGCAGGTCGTTGAGCACTTCGGTCGCGGTTTGCACCGGGCCGGTGAAGATCTGCAGGAGGAAGAGGAAGGCGAGCAGCTCCCCGACCGTGATCTGCTCGTCCACACCGAGGAGGGTGCCGGCGATGACGGCCACCCCGAGGGCGACCCCCGACAGGAGGGTGCCGGTGGAGAAGGACAGGGAGGCGAGCACTTGGGCGCGTACCTCGGTGGAGCGGTAATCCTCGATCGACTCGTCGATGCGGTTGCGGGTGCGGGTGCCCACGCCGTAGGCCCGGATCGTCTGGGCGCCGACGACGGCCTCGGAGATCGCGGCGAGCATCACCCCGGCCTTCACCCGCACGGTGGAGAATCGGCGGTTGAGCGCCGCCTGGGCTTTCGGGGCGAGGAGGAGCATCGGCACGAACACGAGCCACACGATGATCGTGAGTTTCCAGGAGTAGATCGCCATCGCGACGGTCGCGCCGAGCAGTTGCAGGGAGGACATGATGAGCTGCATCCCGCCCCACTGCACGAATCGGGAGATCGTGTCGACGTCGGTCGTCACCCGGGAGACGAGCGCACCGCGGCGCTCGGTGTTCTGGGTGAGTACCGAGAGGTGGTGGATGTGGGCGAAGGCCCGGTTGCGGAGTTGGGCCAGGCCCGCCTCGGTGGCGATGAACAGGCGGATGTTCGCCGTCGCGGCGGCGCTAGAGGTGAGCAGGAGAACACCGGCGGCGATGAGGGCGGTCTGCCATACGAGAGTGACGTTGACCCCGCCCGGGGCGAGCAGCCCGTGGTCGGTGACCTGTTGGACCGCGGTGGGTACGACGAGCCGGCCGATCGTCGCGACGATCGCGATCGCGGCAGTGATGCCGATGCCCTTCTTCATCGCCGGGGAGAGGCGCACCCCTTCGGCGATGGTGCCGAACACTCCGAGGTCGGAGGTGGTTTCGATGCGGGCGCTCGCCGCGGGGGTGGTCATGCGCGGGCCTCCCGCTGTTCGCGGTCACGGGCGTAGGCGGTGACGATCTCCGCGTAGCCCGGGTCGCGGGCAAGGAGCTCCTCGTGGCGCCCGACGTCGACGACGCGGCCGCCCTCGACGTGCACCACCCAGTCGGCGAGCACGATCGTGGAGGTGCGGTAGGCGACGACGAGCACGGTCGCCCCGCCGGTGAGTTCCCGCAGACCGGCGAGGATCGCCTGCTCGACCACCGGGTCGACCGCGGAGGTTGCGTCATCGAGGATGAGCAGGCGCGGGCGGCGCACGAGCGCCCGGGCGATCGCGACCCGTTGGCGCTGCCCTCCGGAGAGGGAGGCCCCGCGTTCCCCGACGATGGTGTGGATCCCCTCGGGCAGGTCGGAGACGAAGCCGTCGGCCTGGGCGATGCGCAGCGCCTGGCGCACCTCGTCGTCGTTCATGTGGGAATCGGTGCTGAGATCCACGTTGTTGCGGATCGAGTCTTCGAAGATGAAGCTGCTTTGGGAGACGTAGGCGACCGCCCCGGTGCGCGCCTCGTCGGTGAGTTCGCGCACGTCGATCCCGTTGTACTGGACGCTGCCGGAGGTGGGGTCGGTCAGGCGGGTGACGACGTCCATGAGGGTGGTTTTGCCCGCGCCGGTGGAGCCGACGATCGCGACGGTCGCGCCGGCGGGGACCGTGAACGAGATGTCGTGCAGGAGGGGGATGTGGGGCCCGGCGATCTCGTCCTGGACCGCGAGGGAGATCCCCTCGACGGTGAGGTCGATCCCGCCCGCGCCCGGCAGGGGGCGGCGCCCGTCGCGCAGGTAGCCGCGGGCGTCGGCGACCCGGCTGATCCGGTCGTGGCCCACGAGCGAGCGCGGCAGGTCCCCGAGCACGAACCCGATCGCGCGCACGGGGAAGGCCATCACGGTGAGCAGGTAGGCGGCGGTGACGATGTCGCCGACGTCGACGAGGTCCGCCCGGGCCCGCACGGCGCCGACGGTGAGCACCGCGAGGGTCGCAAGGGAGGGAAGCAGGTCGATGATCGGGTCGAAAACGGAACGGATCTTGCCCACCCGCACGTTCGCGGCGCGCAGCTCGTCGGTTTCGGCGGCGAAACGCCGGGCCTCGAGCGCTTCGGTCCCCAGCGCCTTGACGATCGTGGCCGCCTCGAAGGATTCGTGGGCGACGTCCGCGACCTTCGCGCGTTGGGCTTGGACCTTCGTGATCGCGGGGGTCATTCTTGTGCGGTAGACGCCGTTGACGATGAGGATGAGCGGGAGCACGCTCACACCGATGATCCCGACGACGAGGTCGGCGCTGAGCATCGCGGCGGAGGCCAGGAGGATCATCACGAGCACACCGAGGGCGAACGGGACGGGGTTGAAGACGTCGGAGGCTGCTTCGGCGTCGGCGTCGGCGTTGGAGAGCAACTGTCCCGTGGGGTGGCGCCGGTGCCAGGACATCGGCAGGCGCAGGTATTGGCGGGTGACGACGCGGCGGTGGCCCGCCTGCACACCCAGGGCGGTCATCCCGGCGAAGATCCGCCGCAGCGAGACCCCGGCGGCGGTGAGGATGCCGATGGCGATGAGGATCGCCCCGGCCCCGAGCACCGTGGTGACCTCGACGGTGCCGGTCTGGATCGCGGGGACGACCACCCGGTCGGTGATCTGGCCCAGCCCCCACCCGGAGGCGACGACGCCGAGTCCGTAGGCGCTGGAGGCGATGATGGCGATCGTCGCGGTGCGTTTCTCGCTGCGGATCCCGCGCCCGAGGAGTAGCAGGGACCGTTTTACCGCGCCGCCGGGGAGGGTGTATGGGCGCGGGGGAACGTCATTCTCTGCCACGGGATCAACCACGCGGACCAGTCTTTCACACCACCTGAAAACCTGCCTGCCGCAGGCCGGCCTTGACGTCGGCGATGCGCACGATCCCGAAGTGGAACACCGAGGCGGCGAGCACCGCGTCGGCCCCCGCCTGGGCGGCTTCGGCGAAGTGTTCGGCGCGGCCCGCTCCGCCGGAGGCGATGAGGGGGCAGGTCGTGGCCTTCCGGAGGGCCCGGAGCATCTCCAGGTCGAAGCCTTCCTTCGTGCCGTCGGCATCGATGGAGTTCAGGAGGATCTCCCCGACCCCCGCCGCCTGCGCCTGGGCGGCCCATTCCGCCGCGTCGATCCCCGCGCCGCGTTTGCCCCCGTGGGTGGTCACGTCGAAACCACTGTTGCCCGCATCGCCGCGGCGGGCGTCGATGGAGAGCACGAGCGCCTCGGAGCCGCATTCGCGGGCGATCTCGGTGAGGAGTTCGGGGCGGGCGATCGCGGCGGTGTTCACCGATATCTTCGCCGCGCCCGCCTCGCGGAGCCGGGCCGCGTCTGCGGCGCTGCGGACCCCACCCCCGACCGTGATCGGGATGCTGATCTCCGCGGCGAGGGCGCTGAGGGCGTCCAGGGTGGTGGAGCGGCCCTCCAGGGTTGCCGAAACGTCGAGGAAGGTGAGCTCGTCGGCGCCCTCGGTGACGTACCGGTGTGCGAGTTCGACGGGGTCCCCCGCATCTTGCAGGTCGGCGAATCTCACGCCTTTGACGACCCGCCCGCCGTCGAGGTCGAGGCAGGGGATGACGCGGATGGGGTCTCTCATCAGGAGTCTCCTTCGGGGCTGGTGGTGGCGAGGACGTCGATGACGAACACGACCGTGTCGGAACCGAACGCGGCCTCGGGTGGGGCGATGATCATGATCTGGGAGCCGACCGTCGCATCGGACAGGCCGTCCTGCCAGGCGGGGATGAGGCCGGTGAAGGGGATGGCGGGTGGGGTGAGTTTCTCGCCCCAGGTGGAGTCGAACTCCTCCCCGCTGGACCATTCGACGCTCGTGTAGTGGGCGGTGAGGGAACCGCCTTCTTGGATCTGGGGGCCTTCGCCTTTGATGAGCGTGACCACCCGCAGCTGCGAGGGCGGATCCTCATCGGGGATCGTCACCTCCGGGCGGCCGTCCTCGGCCCGGGTGACCTCGGGGAGCTCCTCGGCGTCCTCCGGGGGGTCGCCTTCCTCGCCCCAGGCCTGGGAGTGCAGCACGTCGTACACGACGACGACGGGTTCGGGCCGCGTGACCGTGCCCTGGCTCAGATACAACAGCCGAGTGCCCTCCGTCTTGCCCAGGAGTTCCTCGTACAGGGGCCCCGCCTCCTCGGTGAGGGTGAGGGAGCGGGGTTCGCGGGCGTAGGATTCGTCGACGACCTCACCGGTGCTCGCCGACAGGGCGACGAAAGACAGCAGTGCGGGGTCGTCCTCCTCCAGGGTCTTGCCCTCCCCCTCGATGAGCACCTCGGTGGAGGGGGCATGGATGTCCAGGGGCGCGTCGAAGGCGACCTGCGGGCGGCGTCCGAACTCCCCCGTCACTTCGATCTCGTGCGTGTCCTCGGCCTGCTCCGGGGCGCAGGCGACGAGCGCGGCGAGCCCCAGCAGGACGGCGATGAGCGCGCGGAGTCGGCGCAGGGTGGGGGCGGGGTCGGGTCGCACGGAGCTATTGTATTCCGCCGCGCCCGGGTTATTCAGCCTCGAGGAGGCGGATGAGTTCATCCACACGTTCGTCGCTCGCGGCGAACGGGTCGGTGCATAGCACCGTCCGGCCCGCGTAGTCGTTCACTTTCAAGTGCACCCAGTCCACGGTGTAATCGCGGCGGTGGGCGGTGGCGGCGGTGACGAAGTCGCCGCGGAGTTTCGCCCGGGTCGTCTGGGGAGGAGTGGCGGTCGCCTCGAGGATCTCCTCCTGCGATACCAGGGGCTGGGCGAGGCCGCGGTCCATGAGTCTGTTGAAGATGCCGCCGCCGGCGACGTCGTGATAGGCGAGGTCGAGGCGGCGCACGCGGGCGTCACCCAGCGGGACGTCTTTTCCGTCCCGGTACCGATCGATGAGGCGTTTCTTGATCGCCCAATCCAGTTCGGTCTCGATCGCCCGGTAGTCCCCGCTGCGCACCGCGTCCAACCCGCGCTGCCACAGGTCGATCACCCATTCGTCGTGGGCTCCGTAGCCGTGGGCCTCGACGAAGGTGCGGGCCCGGTCCAGGTAGACCTCCTGCGCGCCGAGGGCGGTGGTGCGCCGCCCGGAGACGAGTTCCAGGGGCGCCCCACCCGAGAGATCATGGGAGATGGTGCGGATGGCGGCCACCGGGTTCTCGATCTCCAGGTCGGTGAGCGGGGTGCCCGCCTCGAGCATGCGGATGATGATGTCGGTCATCCCCACCTTGAGCATCGTCGATGCGTGCGACATCGAGGAGTCGCCGGAGATCACGTGGAGGCGGCGGTACTTATCGGGGTTCGCGTGCGGTTCGTCACGGGTGTTGATGATCGGCCGGGACCGGGTCGTCGCGGAACTCGTCGCCTCCCACATGTGGTCCGAGCGCTGGGAGAAGGTGTAGCGGGTACCCGATTCGTCGGTGAGGATGTGCCCGGCGCCGGTGAGGATCTGGCGGGTGATGAGGAAGGGGATGAGCTGGTTCGTCGTGCGGGAGAAGTCGGCGCGGCGGCGCAGGAGGTAGTTCTCGTGGCAGCCGTAGGAGTTGCCTGCGGAGTCGAGGTTGTTCTTGAACAGGTGGATCTCCCCGGGCACGCCGTCAGCGGCGAGTTTCTCCGCAGCGTCGGCGGCGAGTTCGGCGAGGATCACCTCGCCCGCCTTGTCGTGGATGAGGAGCTGGCGGATGTCGTCGCATTCCGCGGTGGCGTATTCGGGGTGGGAGCCGACATCGAGGTAGAGCCGCGAACCGTTGCCGAGGAAGACGTTGGAGGATCTCCCCCACGCGACGACTTTCCGGAACAGGTAGCGGGCGACCTCTTCGGGGCTGATCGGGCGGGTGGGTGAGTTGTAGGTGAGCCCGAATTCTGTTTCCAGGCCGAAGATTCGCCTACTCAGATTCCTCACCGTCTTCCCGTAACAGTTCCTCCAGCGCCGCCGCGGATAACCGCCGGAACGCGCGGCGGGCCCGGGCCCGGTCGAGAACCGCCGCTTCGATCCGCTCCACCGGGATCTTTCGCCGTTCCCCGCTCTCGGAGCGGCCGAGGGTGCCGATCGCGAGTCTCGCCGCCGCCTCCAGGTCGAGGCCGCTTCGCCACTGCTCACTCAGGTGTTCGGCGAGCGCGTCGGCGGCCCCACCCATGACGACGTAGCCGTTCTCGTCCGTGACTGAACCGTCGTAGGAGAGCCGGTAGATCTGGTCCTCGGGTTGGCTCATCCCCACTTCGGCGACGGCGATCTCCACCTCGAGCGGTTTGGCTTCGGTGGTGAACACTGCGCCGAGGGTCTGGGCGTAGGCGTTCGCGAGCCCGCGGGCGGTGACGTCGGCGCGGTCGTAGGAGTAGCCGCGCAGGTCCGCGTAGCGCACGCCGGCGACCCGCAGGTTTTCGAACTCGTTGTATTTTCCGACGGCGGCGAAGCCGATCCGGTCGTAGATCTCGCTGATCTTGTGCAGCGCGCGGGAGGGGTTCTCCGTGGCGAGGAGGATCCCTCCGGTGTAGCCGAGCACGACGACGGAGCGGCCCCGGGCGATGCCCTTGCGAGCGAAGTCGGCACGGTCCTCCATCAACTGCTGGGGGGAGACGTAGAACGGTTGGGTCATGAGGCACCTCCCCGTTCGGGGCGGGCGAGGCGCCGGGCGGTGATCCGTTCGAAGTGTTCGGCGAGCTCCGCCTTCGTCACCTGCTCATACCCGCGCGCGGTGACGACGGCGACGATGGGGTAGATCCCGCGGATCGCATCGGGGCCCCCGGTCGCGGCGTCCTCATCCGCGGCGTCGACGAGCGCGTGCAGGGCGACGTCGACCGCTTCGCTCGCGCTCATTCCGTGCTCCCAGAGCTTCTTCAGCGAGCCGCGGGCGTACACCGATCCCGAGCCGACCGAGTGGTGATCGTGTTCCTCGTAACGGCCGCCGACGACGTCGTAGGAGAAGATCCGCCCGACCTCGCGCCCGAGGTCCCACCCGCCGAACAGCGGCACCGCGGCGAGCCCCTGCATCGCCAGGGGCAGGTTGGCGCGCACGAGGGTGGCGAGCCGGTTCGCTTTGCCTTCCAGCGACAGCAGCGAACCTTCGATCTTCTCGTAGTGCTCCAGTTCGAGCTGGAACAGACGCACGAGATCCACCGCGAGACCCGCGGTGCCGGCGATCCCCACGGCGGAGAACTCATCAGCGGGAAAAACCTTCTCGATCTGTCGGTGCGCGATCGAGGTGCCCATCGTCGCGCGGCGATCCCCGGCCATGACGATCCCGCCGTCGAAGGTGAGGGCGACGATCGTCGTCGCGTGCGCCGCCTGGACACTCCCCTCCCCCTGCTGAGCACCGGGCAGGAGCCCGGGGGCGTGTTCGGTGAGGAAATCCACGAAGGAAGAACTGCCCGGGCGCATGAAACTCGCGGGCAGTCGATCCGATCGGTCCATCACTGGCCGCCCTTTTGCACGAAGCTCTTGACGAAGGACTCCGCGTTCGTCTCCAGCACGTCGTCGATCTCGCTGAGGAGATCATCCACTTCGGAGGTTTGGGCAGACTTGCCGGTGGGGGGCGGCGGGGTGGGTTCCTCATCGCGGGGGTCCGGGCGGCGCACCTGCTCGTATTCTTGGCTCACGTTCGCTCCTAAATCGGTTCCGCTTCCGAGTCTACTCCCCGCCGGCGAGGGCCTGAAGGAGAGCGCCCGGGTCCTCGTGGGCCTCCAGGAGCTCCCCCACGTGGGCTTTCGTGCCGCGGGTGGGTTCGGGCATGGGCACGCGTTGGAGGGTGGCCTCCCCGGGCACGTCGAAGATGATCGCGTCCCAGTTCGCCGTCGAGACCTGCGGGTACCGGCGCACGCATTCCCCGCGGAAGTAGGCCCGGGTGTCCGCGGGCGGGTAGTGGATCGCATGCTCGATCTCCTCCTCGGTGACGAGGGTCTCGACCGCGCCGGCCGCCTCCAGCCGCCGGTAGATGCCCCGCTCGGGGCGCAGGTCCGACCACTGCAGGTCGAGGGCGGCGAGTTTCGGGGCGTCCCATTGCAGCCCGTCCCGGGCGCGCATCGCGTCCAGGAGCCGAAGTTTGGCGACCCACTCCACGTGGGCGGCGCACTGCATCGGGTCCTGTTCGAGCCGGTCGAGGGTCTCCTCCCATCGGCGCAGCACATCGGCGGTCTGCTCATCAGCCTGCTCCCCCGCCGCCTCCCGGACGGCGCGGGCGTAGAGGCGTTGGATCTCGATGGCGGTGAGCTCGCGCCCGTCGGCGAGCCGCAGCCGCGCCGTGCAGGTGGTGTCGTGGCTGACGGTCGTCGCGCTGAGCACCGGGTCGGCGAGGGTGAGCTCCCACAAGTACTCGGGCACCTTACCCTGCTCGAGCAGCCACAGGATCGCAGCGGTGGTGCCGACCTTGAGGTACGCGGATACCTGCAGGAGGTTCGCATCTCCGACGATGACGTGCAGGCGGCGGTATTTGTCCGCGTTCGCGTGCGGCTCATCCCGGGTATTGATGATCGGGCGGCGTAGGGTGGTTTCCAGGCCCACCTCCGCTTCGATGAAGTCCGCGCGTTGGCTGATCTGGAAACCGGGGCGTTGCCCGTTCTGGCCCAGCCCGACCCGGCCCGCCCCGCAGTACACGGGGCGGGTGAGGAAGTGCGGGGTGAGGAGGCGGGCGATATCGTCGAAGGGCACCTCCCGGTCGACGAGGTAGTTCTCGTGGGTGCCGTACGAGGCGCCCTTGCCGTCGGTGTTGTTCTTGTACAGCGCGACGTCGGGCATGCCGGGGCGCTGGCTCAGCAGCCGGGTGGCGCGCAGGGCGATCTCATCCCCGGCCCGGTCCCAGCGCACGACGTCGAGCGGGTTGGTCGCCTCCGGCCCGGAATACTCCGGATGGGCGTGATCGACGTAGAACCGGGCGCCGTTGGTGAGTACGGTGTTCATCGTCCACTCCGAACGCGGCCGCTCCGGGGCACGGGTGCGGTTGGTGACCGTGCCCCACACGTCGGGTGGGTCGAGCGTGGGTTCCTCGTCCGTGAGCTGGGAGGCGTGGGCACTCGCCCGGTCGATCCGAAAGCCCCGGGCGTCGTTGAGGGGATCCTCGGAGTAGTAGTCCCACAGCACGGGGCTGGTGCTGCGCGCCGCACCGGCGTAAGCGGTGACCACTTGGGCGCTCATGAGCATGGGGTTCGCCGCCGGGTCGGCGACGTCGACGATGCCGTACTCGGTTTCGATCCCCATCACGCGGTGTACTGACATGGTTCTCCTCGGCTCGCCCGTTCTTACAGGTATTGCCCGGTGGGGGAAATCTGGTCGATCGAGCGGGGCACGCCGTCCTTGTTCTGCACGATGGTGCGGATGAACACGATCTGCTCCCCCTTCTTGCCCGAGACCCGGGCCCAATCGTCGGGGTTGGTCGTGTTGGGCAGGTCCTCGTTCTCGTGGAACTCCTCGCGGCACGCGCTGAGCAGGTGCTCCACCCGGATCCCGCGGGCACCGGTGGAGAGCAGGTCCTTGATCGCCGATTTCTTCGCCCGGTCGACGATGTTCGCGATCATCGCCCCGGAGGCGAAGTCCTTGAAGTACAGGATCTCCTTATCGCCCGAGGCGTAGGTGATCTCGAGGAATTCGTTCTCGGCGTCGGTGGCGAACATGTGCTGCACGGTCGCGTTGATCATCGCCGCGACCGCCGCAGCGGCGCCGCCGTGTTCGGCGATCTCCTCGTCGTGGATCGGCAGTTCGGTGGTGAGGTACTTGGAGAAGATGTCGGCCGCGGCCTGGGCGTCGGGGCGTTCGATCTTCACCTTGACGTCGAGCCGGCCGGGGCGCAGGATCGCCGGGTCGATCATGTCTTCCCGGTTGGAGGCGCCGATGACGATGACGTTATCTAGCTGCTCCACGCCGTCGATCTCGGCGAGCAGCTGCGGCACGATCGTCGTTTCGACGTCGGAGGAGACCCCCGTGCCGCGGGTGCGGAACAGCGATTCCATCTCGTCGAAGAACACGACGACGGGGATACCCTGGGAGGCCTTCTCCCTCGCCCGGGCGAAGATCAACCGGATGTGACGCTCGGTTTCGCCGACGTATTTGTTGAGCAGTTCCGGGCCCTTGACGTTGAGGAAGTACGAGCGGTGACTGCCGCCGGCCGCGGGTGCCTCGCCGTCGCCACGCCCGCTGCGGGAGGCTTCGGCGAGCGAGTTCGCGACGGCTTTGGCGATGAGCGTCTTCCCGCAACCCGGGGGCCCGTACAGGAGCAGTCCCTTGGGCGGTTTGAGGCCGTGTTCGCGGTAGAGATCGGGGTGCAGGAAGGGCAGTTCAACGGCGTCGCGGATCTGTTCGATCTGGTCACGCAGACCGCCGATATCGGTGTAGCCGACGTCGGGGATCTCTTCGAGCATGAGTTCTTCCACCTCGGAGCGGTGGATCTTCTCGTAGGCGAAGCCCGTGCGGGTGTCGGCGGTGAGGGCATCCCCGATGCGCACGGTGTCGGCCTGCAGCCGCCCCGACAGGCGCAGGACGCGTTCGTCATCGGAGCGCCCGGCCACTAGCACGCGTGCCTCGTCGATGCGTTCCTTCACCGTGACGATCTCGCCGGTGTTCTCGTATTCCCCCACGCCCACGACGACCATCGCTTCGTTGAGGCGCAGTTCCTGGCCCGGGCGCAGGGAGTTCGTCGCGATGTCACGGGTGGTGGCGAGGCGGAGTTTGCGCCCAGAGGAGAGCACGTCGACGGTGCGGTCGGGGTGGGCGGCGAGGAACATCGCGTAGGAGGTGGGAGGTTTGGTCATCTCCTCCACCTGCTCACGCAGTTCCACGAGTTGGCTGCGGGCGGTGGTGAGCGCGGTGACGAGGCGGTCGTTCTTCGAGGCGAGCGCGAGCGCGTCCTTCTCGAGTTTCTCGATCCGCGCGCGCTGGGCCTCGGACTCCTCTGGCGCGGGACGAGCCTCCTCGCCGCGGGTGATCCTGCCCGGAATTTCACTACTCATTGCTGCCTCCTGGCTTCCACGATAGGTGAGTTAGCCGCGGGGATCGTAGCTCCGTCCACTTGGTGGCCGTTCCAGGGAGGTCCGCACGCTCTCCGGCTCCTGCCCGGAGCTGGAGTCGGCGCGTTGGGCCTCACGCGCGGCCTGCTGGTTCCGGCGGGCGCGGCGGAGTTTCTTCGCCGGCACCTCCCGCTCCCCCATGTCCGCAGCCAGTTCGACCGGATCCACGGGCGGGAGTTCTTCGCTGTAGGCCGCCGGGGCGGGGCGGCGTTTGCGAGCGGGGGGCCGGGTCCCGGGCGCGAGGCGGCGGGCCATGACGAGGAACCCGGTGTGCCCGACCATCCGGTGTTCGGGGCGCACGGCGAGCCCCTCCAGGTGCCAGCCGCGCACGAAGTTCTCCCACGATTCGGGTTCGGTCCACCGCCCGTCGTCTTTCAGTGCCTCGACGACCCGGGCCATCTGGGTCGTGGTGGCCACGTACATGCACACGACCCCGCCGGGCACGAGCGCGTCCGCAGCGGCGTCGATGTTCTCCCACGGGGCGAGCATGTCGAGCACGATCCGGTCGATGCTCGCGGGTTCTTCTCCGGCGATGACGTCGGCGAAGTTGCCGACCTGCACCTCCCACGCGGGGTGCTCGGCGCCGAAGAAGACTTCCACGTTGCCCCGGGCGACGTCGACGAAATCCTCCCGCCGTTCGATGGATAGCAGCGATCCGGAGTCCCCGACGGCGCGCAGGAGGGAGAGGGTGAGCCCGCCCGAACCTACACCCGCTTCAACGACCCGGGCGCCGGGGAAGATGTCGGCCATCGTGATGATCTGCGCGGCATCCTTCGGGTAGATGGGGGTGGCGCCGCGGGGCATGGAGAGTACGTAGTCCGACAGCAGCGGACGCAGCGCGAGGAATTCCGTGCCGGTGGAGGTGGTGACGACGCAGCCCTCGGGGTGGCCGATGAGCTCTTCGTGGGCGAGGGACCCGCGGTGGGTGTGCAGCACCTCCCCCTCGACGAGGGTGATCGTGGACATGCGGCCTTTGGAGTCGGTGAGCTGCACGCGATCGCCGGATCGGAACGGTCCGGAGCGTTGGCGGGCACCTGTGGGTGGAGTAGTCACGTTCGCCGAGTCTATCTCCGGGGACGCCCGGTCAGGCCCCGCGGCGCTTCAGCTCCGCGAGAACCTGGTCGATGTTGATCACGCTCACCTGCCCCGCCTCGAGCCGGCCCGCCGCCGAGGTGGTGAACAGGAACACCTTCGCGCCCCGCTTCAACCCGCTTGCGATCTGGCTCACCGCGGTCGGTCCTTCCAGTGCGGTCACGACGCAGGCGGCGGCGGTGGTTTGCACCGCGGAGGCGGGCGTGGTAGCCCGTTGCCCTTCGGGCACCGCGTGCAGCGCGCGCGGGTCGATCATCCCGGCGTCCTGTTCCCCCTCTCCCCCGGTGACGACGGTGGGCAGGCTCTCGACCTGGGAGAGGGGCGCGAACGGGTCCACGACCCCGGCGGGCACGAGGTAGGGGGCGAGCGAGAACCCCTCCGTCGCGGCCCGCGCGCGCGCCGCGCGCACGGTCTGCTGCGCCCCTTGCCAGATCACCATCGCAACGATGATCCCGGTGATGACGGTGAAGGTCCCCCGCGTGCCGGTGAGGTAGGGCCAGGCGACGAAGCCGACCATCACGGCAACCGCCGTCGCCTGCCCGAGCCGGCCCGCGACCCGCATACCCAACCACCGGTCCCCGCTGATCCACCAGATGAGCGATTCGAGGAGTTTCCCGCCGTCGAGCGGCGAGGCGGGAAGGAGGTTGAACACCCCCACGAACGCGTTCGTCAGCGCTAGCGTGAAGGCGAGGAACGCACCGATGGGGCCGAGCCCGGGGGCCATCACCCACCCCAGGGCCGCGAGCGCGAGGTTCGTCATCGGCCCAGCGAAGGCCACCGCGGCCGCCGCCCCGGGCCGGTCGATCTCGGACATGAACGTCGTGTGCCCGCCCCAGAGGGTGATGACGTATTCGCGGACCTTATAGCCGCGGAGTTGGGCGGTGATCCCGTGGGCGACCTCGTGGATGAGCACGCTCAGGGCGAGCAGCAGCGGTACCGCGAGGGCAACGAGGATCGCCGGTCCGATCGACAGATCCAGCCGGCCCTGCACGATCGGGGTGAACACGAAGGTCATCGCCGCCGTGATGAGCGCCCAACCGGCGGTGAGGGTGAGGGGAACCCCACCGATCGAGCCGAGCCCCACCCCTCTCGTGCGCCGCATCGCTACCCCCGGCCGGCGAGCGGCAGCAGATCCTGGGGGCGCACCCCGGCGAGCGTGGGCACGAGCGAATACTCCGGAGATTCCGGGATCCCCTGGTGTGCGGGGATGCCGATCGTGTGCGCTCCCGAGGCGGCGGCCGAGGTGACCCCGGGAACAGAGTCCTCCAGCGCCACCGTGCCCTGGATGTTCACTCCGAGGCGTTCGGCGGCGAGCAGGTAGGGTTCGGGGTGCGGTTTGCCGCGGTTCACCTGATCGCCCGTGACGACCGTGTCAAAGGTGCCGGCGGGGAGCATCTCGATGACGACGTCGGCGAGCTGTTGGTAGGACATCGTCACCAACGCGCACGGTACCTCGTGGCGGCCGAGGTCGGTGAGCAGTTCCCGGGCGCCGGGGCGCCAGTCGGCGGCTCCGCTGCGGACCAGGCGCACCATCTCCTCGATCAACTCGACGATGAGTTGTTCCGGTGGCGCAGAAATCTCCGCGAGGTCCCGGAAGATCCGGATCGATTCGGGCAGGGCCATGCCGATGAGCTTGTCGCCCATCGCTTCGGTCCACGTTCCTCCGTGGCGCTCGGCGAGGGCGACCTCCGCGGCGAGCCATTGCGGTTCGGTGTCGATGATCGTGCCGTCCATATCCCACAGCACGGCCTCGGGGAGCGCGGTAGCGGGCCCGCGCGCGGGAGCGGAAAATGACGTCTCACTGAAGGCGGAAGAAACTTTATCCATGGTGCGTTCATCGTCTCATAGGTTGCGGTTAGGCTGGAGTTGTGAGTAATTCTGAGCGCGCAGCCGACCTGCCCACCGTCCTCATCGCGGCATTCGATGGCTGGAACGATGCCGGCTCCGCGGCGACCGCGGCCGTGGAGCTGCTCGCCGAGGAGTGGGACGCCTACACGGTGGATACTTTCGATCCGGAGGATTACCACGATTTCCAGGTGAACCGCCCCATTTCGATGATCGACGAGGAGGGCGTGCGGCACCTGGAATGGCCGGATACGACCGTCTCCGTAGCCCGCTCCCCGCAGGGGCGCCGGGTGGTGTTCGTGCAAGGGGTCGAGCCGTCGCTGCGCTGGCGCGCGTACTGCGATGAGATCATCCGCGCGGCGCGCGGGCACGACGCGAAACTCATCATCTGCGTGGGCGCGTTGCTCGCCGATACCCCGCACACGCGGCCGATCCCCGTGCACCGCACGAGCAACGCCGCGCACATCCAGGCCGATTTCGGGATCAGCTCCTCCGATTATGAGGGCCCCTCGGGGATCGTCGGGGTGCTCGCCCACCTCGCCATCGAACAAGGGCTGCCCTCGATCTCGGTGTGGGCCGCGGTCCCCCACTACGTCGCGCAACCGCCCTCGCCGAAGGCCACCTTGGCGCTGCTGGGAGCGATCGAGGAGACCCTCGGCGAGCCCCTTCCCACCGGCGAGCTGCTCGAGGACTCCCGTGCGTGGCAACGCGGGGTGGACGAACTCGCCGATCAGGATCCGGAGATCTCCGAGTACGTGCGCCAATTGGAGGAGGCGAAAGACACCTCCGAGCTGCCCGAGGCCACCGGCGAGGCGATCGCCCGGGAGTTCGAGCGGTTCTTGCGCCGCCGCGACGACGGCGGTTAGTCCGCCAACTGCTTGATTCCCAAGAGCGCGTCGGCGAGCTCGGCGATGAGGCGCCGATCCGCCGGCGTACGCCGGCCGCTGCGCGCCCAGTCGTCGATGGCGGCGAGGGCGGCGGGGGTATCCAGATCGTTGCTCAGGTGACGGCGGACCTGGTCCAGCACCTCTTCGGCGCTCACGCCGGCCTCCCCGTCCACGCCCGCGCGGACCGCGCCTCGCCACGTCTCGAGCCGGGCGGTGGCCGTCTCGAGTCCGTCGTGCGTGTACTCCCATTCGCTCCGGTAGTGCTGGCCGAGCAGCAGCAACCGGATCGCGTCCGGATCGGTTCCCTCCTCGCGCAGCCCGGAGACGAACACGAGGTTCCCCAACGACTTGCTCATCTTTTCGCCGTCGTACGCGAGCAGGGCAGCGTGCATACATACCCGGGCCGGCTCGTCGACGTCGGTGAGGATCCGCAGGTGTGAGACGGACATCTCGTGGTGCGGGAAGATGAGGTCTTCCCCGCCCCCTTGCACGACGAACGGGATCGAGAGGTATTCGCGGGCGATGATGGAACACTCCACGTGCCAGCCGGGGCGGCCGGGGCCGAGTTTTCCGCCGTCCCAGGCGGGTTCACCTTCTCGCTCCCCGCGCCAGAGCAGCGGGTCGAGGGCGTTGCGTTTGCCGGGGGTCTGCGGATCCCCGCCTCGCTCGGCGAAGAACCGCATCTGGGTGTCGTGGTCGTAGTGGCCGATGCTGCCGAACCGGGAATCTGCGGCGAGATCGGCGTAGAGGTCGGGCCCGACCCAGTACGCCGCGTCGGCCTCGAGCATCTCGGTCACACCTCGGGAGATGAGCTCCATGCTCTCCACTACGCCGATGTAGTGGGTGGGAGGCAGCACGCTGAGCGCCTCCATATCGGAGCGGAACAGGTCGGTCTGGGATTCGGCGAGTTCCTCCCAGGTGACTCCCGTCGCCGCTGCGCGCTCGAGCAACGGATCGTCGATGTCGGTGACGTTCTGCACGTAGACCGGCTCCCCACCGGAATCCCGCCACACCCGAATGAGCGTGTCGTAGGCGACGTAGGTCGCCGCGTGCCCGAGGTGGGTGGCGTCGTAGGGGGTGATCCCGCAAACGTATAAACCACCCGCGGGGGCCGGGGCGAATTCCCCGGAGGCGGTGTCGAAGAGTTGCGGGATCGGGCCGTGACCGGGCAGCACCGGCACTGAGGTGTCGTTCCAAGCATGCACGCCCCAACCCTAACGCATTCGTTGAAGCCTCAACTTCCCCTTGAACGGATACACCGGCGGTGACCGTATACCCTGGCAGCATGGAGATTCGCCGTGTGGGCCGCACTGGGCTACGAGTATCGTCGATCGGATTGGGCACCCTGACCTGGGGGCGGGACACCGATGAACACGACGCCGCGACCCAACTCCGCGATTTCCTCGACGCCGGTGGCAACCTCCTCGACACGGCCGGCTCCTACGGGGAGGGCCGTTCGGAAACCGTGATCGGTGAACTCCTCGACGGCGAGGTGAACCGGGAGGATGTGGTCATCAGCACGAAGTCCGGGGTGCGGGGAGGTTCGGTGGACGCCTCCCGTGGGAACCTGCTCTCCTCCCTCGATGCCTCGCTCGCCCGGCTCGGCACTGACTACGTCGACCTGTGGTTCGTTCACGCCCCCGATCCCCACACGCCGATCACCGAGACGGTCTCGGCGATGAAACATGCAATCGCCAGCGGGCGGGCCCGCTACGTGGGGCTGTCGAACTTTTCCGCCTGGCAGAGCGCCCAGGTCGCCACGATGCTCGAAGGCGATCCGGGGCTCGCCGCCGCCCAGGTGGAGTACTCCCTCCTCGCCCGCGACATCGAGATCGAAATGATCCCGGCCGCCGCAGGTCTCGGGCTGGGGGTGCTCGCGTGGTCCGCGCTCGGGCGGGGCGTACTCACGGGAAAATACCGGCACTCCGTGCCCGCTGATTCCCGCGCCGCCTCCCCGCACCTGCGCGGCTTCGTCGACCCGTACCTCACCCAGTCGGCGCGCTCCATCGTCGAAGCGGTGCACGCTGCGGCCGAAGGGCTCGGGCGTACGGCGGCCGAGGTCGCCCTCGCGTGGACGAGAGACGCCCCCGAGGTGAGCTCCGCGCTCATCGGCGCGCGCACACCGGCGCAGCTCTCCGGGTTGCTCAGCGCTACTGACCTGGATCTTCCCGGGGAGATCCGCGATGTTCTCGACGAGGTTTCCTAGCCGCCGCGCCTAACGCTCAGGCGTCGTCAGTGTCGTCGTCATCGTCGTCGTCGTCATCGTCGTCGTAGCCATCGAGGTTGTCCAGCGGTGTATCGACCCCCGTGGCCTGGTACAACGACTCGTCATACTCATCAAACGCATCGCCGAGCGCTTCGGCAGCGTCGAGAACTTCATCGGCATCCGGGTCCTGGACGACCAAAGCTATCTCCATGTGCTCCCGAAGAGCTTCGAAGAGTTGTTCAAGCGCCGTGCGCGGATCAGCAACCATAGTCATGACCGTATCGCTATCTCGGCGATTTTCACACCAATTTCTGAAAATGTGCCCGCACGACACCCGTCCTTCTCGCGAGCAGCGGAACTGTGAGCGTTCCGACACCGTCGGCGGGGCGGCAGTGGTTACAGTAATGCTATGGCGAATGTCGAGTATGAGGTCCGGGTGATCACGCTTCCCCGCACCGCTGGTCGCAACCAGGTTCGTTCTCTTCTCACCGAGCACGCCGAGTACGGCCACTGGGAACTCACCCGCCACCGGGTCTATATCAGTGGCGAACGCAAGGTGTGGATGCGCCGCAAGATCATTCGGGTTCGCTCCACGTTCGACCCCGACCTCGCCTACTACTGACCTGACCGGCTTGCTGACCGGCCCCGCCGGGCGAGGTGTCAGGCCTCCTTCAAGAACCGGGTGAGCACCCGCACCCCGAATTCGATCGCGTCGACGGGCACCCGTTCATCCACCCCGTGGAACATGCCCGCGAAGTCCAGCTCCGGGGGGAGGCGCAGCGGCGCGAACCCGTAGCCCTTGATGCCCAGCCGGGCGAGGGACTTGTTGTCCGTTCCACCGGAAAGCATGTACGGCAGGACGACGGCGCCCGGGTCCTCCGCGTCGAGGGAACCGATCATGTGGTCGACCAGGTCGGTGGTGAACGGTGCCTCCAGGGCGATGTCGCGGTGGATGTCTTCCACCCGCACGTTCGGGCCGACGAGTTCACGGATCGTGTCCATCGCGAGCTTCTCCTCACCGGGGAGGAAACGCAGATCCACGGCCGCGGAGGCTCCGCCGGGGATGACGTTGGCTTTGTACCCCGCATCGAGCTGGGTGGGATTGGCATTGGTCTTGATCGTGGCGCCGACGAACTTCGCCGCCGGGCCGAGCGCGGCGAGCGCCTCATCGATCGCGGCCGGATCCTGGGGATCGAACCGGATGCCGGCGAGGTCGGCCACCCCGGTGAGGAGGTCCTCGACGGTGGGGTGCAAGGAGGCATCGAAGGTGTGCTGGCCGATCCGCGCGATCGCGGCGGCGAGTTCGGTGACGGCGTTGTCGGTGTTGATCTGCGAGCCGTGCCCGGCCGTGCCCTCGGCTAAGAGACGCAGCCACGCCAGGCCCTTTTCCGCCGTCTGCAGCAGGTAGACCCGCCGGCCGCTGACGTCCACGGAGAACCCGCCGACCTCGCTGATCGCTTCCGTTGCGCCGTCGAAGAGTTCGGGGTGGTTATTGACGAGCCATTGCGCGCCGTACACCCCGCCGGCCTCTTCATCGGCGAAGAACGCGACGATGAGTTCGCGGTCAGGCTGCCAATTGTTGATCTTCATGTCACGCACGACCGCGAGGATCATCGCGACCATGTCCTTCATGTCCACGGCACCGCGGCCCCAGATGAGCCCGTCCATCTCTTCCCCGCCGAAAGGGTCCATCTTCCATTCAGACGCATCGGCGGGCACCACGTCGGTGTGGCCGTGGACGACGAGGGCCGGGCGGGAAGGGTCCTTGCCGGGGATCCGGAAGATCACGCTGCCGCGCCGCTCCTCCGACTCCAGGTACACCGGGTCGTAGCCCACCTCGGTGAGGAGCTCCATGATGTACTCCGCGGCCACACGCTCCCCCGGGCCTTGGTTCTCCCCGTAGTTGGTGGTGTCGATGCGGATGAGTTCCTTGCAGAACTTCACTGCTTCACGTTCGGCAGCGCTCGGCGACTGTGGCGTCACAGATATCCCTTTCCTTCGAGGTTCCTCCCCCAGCCTAGCCACCCACCCCTGATGTGTGTTGCCCCACATCACGCGCGTTTTGCCCGGCCTCGATTGGTGACCCGCGCGAGGGACGTGATACATTTACGGACGTTCGGTTCTTGACGGAACCGATCTCCACTCGTCCGGGTGGCGGAATGGCAGACGCGCTAGCTTGAGGTGCTAGTGCCCGTTATAGGGCGTGAGGGTTCAAGTCCCTCTCCGGACACTCTTGTTTGTTGCGGAGCATCATGGGTAAGGGTAGCGGACGTGCTCCACCCGAGCGGATTACTCAATCGAGCCTCGCTTGACCTGCGGTTCTCGGCGAGCCTCCAAGAGTGACCCGCACGTTCGTGCGCGCCCGTCATTTCCGTGCTCGGCACGCCGGGATTGGTTCACTAGCCGCTTGCGGCTCTGCCAGTGCATCAAGCACGCATATCGCGAGTGCGGTTACTAGCGCGGCCAACATCCTCGCCGGCGGTAACTTGCGGCGTCTGCACCCGGGTATAGGAGCAATTCGCGCGGGTGCAACCCCGTTGTAGGTTTGCCGTTCCTAGGCCACCGTGGCGGGATGGCGAAGTTGTTCTCGAAGATCAAGGCCATTTGGACCTCCCATCCGCGCCTGCCGATGGCCGTGCGCGCGGCCATCGCCGCCACCCTCGCATGGCTCGCCGCCGGCATCGTGCCTGACGCGTTGGACGACACCCCCTATTACGCTCCATTCGGAGCGGTGATCGCAACGACGATGAGCATGGCAGGCTCAGTACGCGAATCAATTCAAGCCGTTGCCGCGATGATTGCCGGTGGTCTCGTCGCCTGGGTCGTCGGATGGATCCCCGCCCCCGCTCTCTTCACTATCGGGCTAACCGTCGCGGGAGCCGTGCTGATCGCCGCTCTTCGTTGGCTCGGGCCCATGCGTTCCTGGGTCCCCACCGCGGCGATCTTCACGCTCATCGTCGGCAATACTGAGGCAGATTACATCGGCTCGTTCGCCCTGCTCATGCTTCTTGGCGCGGCCGTGGGAATCGGCGTGACGTTGGTATTTCCTCCGCTTCCCATCGCGGTTGCCACGGCCGCACTCAACCAGCTGCGCACTGCCACGGCGGTCCAATTGGACCTCCTCGCTGATTCCTTTGAGGGCCGCCGCCCGTCGACGGACCGCGAGGTACCGTCCACCACGATCTCTAGGAGCTCGGCGGAGGACCTTCGCCGAGCCCGAACAGAGATGCACGACGCTACCGCGTTGGTTCATGACGCTCGCCGGGGCAACCGGCGCGCGCGGAGGCATCAACAGACGCTGGAAGACTTGAGCGAAAGGAGCGCGCGGTTAGATCGCGTTGCGGTGATGGTTGCCGAGCTTCGCGACCTCGTGCTCCACCCCCAACACTCCCCCGTCACCCCCGATGAAGAAATCACCATTCCTGAGGAGATCTCCCGACTTGCACAGGTTTAGTGCCCCGGCGCGGAGGGATTTGACTTTGTAGTTCCGGTCATGGCATCGCGTTCAGGTGGGTGAGGATTCGGCGGTTTTCCTCGGTGATCTCGGGATTAGCGGTGATTTGTTGACCTGCGACGGTGATGGTGACTTCTTGCAGAGGTTTGAGTGCTTTGACGATTTTGGGCGTCGTTATTCCGGTTTGGGCGTACATGTATCTAGCCACGGCTAGGGAAGCGAACACGACGGTCAGGTGCGCCTCGATGGTTTCGCGGGTGTAGTGAAAGATTGGGCGGGCGTCAAGATCGGACTTAGCCATCCGGAACGATTGCTCCACTTTCCATAGATCGTGGTAGGAAGAAACGACCTCTTCTGCGCTCATGACCTGAGCGGGGATATTCGTGACGTATCCCTTCCAGCCTGCGAGGTCACTGGCTTTGTCGTAGGAGTCCTGATTGAACGTCCGGGCTCCGCCTTTGGCCTGCACAAACCGTACGGGCTTGGGTTTAGAATCCCCGTCGATCACCGCTAGAGCTCGGTTGCGTTGCTGGTTCAGCGTCCTTTCGTCGCGCATGGCTCGTTTACGCCGGTACTGCCAAACTGCTCTCCACGCCTGGGGATGACGGGCGGGATCCCAAGCCGGGCGCGCCCGTTTGGAATGGGTCGGGTTGTCCTTTCTGGTGTGTTTGCGTGGGGTGAGGGTATCGACGATCTGACCATCTCGGGCGTAGGTGCCGTGCCAGTGGAAGTGATGAGCCAGGTCCAGTGGGGCCTTGGACGTGCGGGAACCGACAATGAAACGCATGTTGGCCTCTTCAACGGCGCTCATGTTCTGCAGTGAGAACATTCCGGCATCGGCGACAACGACCATGTCTGCGATCTGGTGCCGGGTGATGAAATCGGTCAGGAATGGGATGAATGTGTGCGTCTCGGCCTTGTTCCCCTCGTAACAAGCGATATCGAGGGGGAACCCGTTCCGATCCACCAACAGCCCCACCACGATCTGGGGGTCCACGCGCCGTTCTTTGGAGTACCCCACTTTGCGTAAGTCGTCTTCGTCATCGGCCTCGAAATATAATGTGGTTACGTCGTACATTAATAACGCGATCCCGCCAGTTTCGATCACGTGGTGTAAACACTTGTCAGCAAGCTTTCCCCGATAATCACGCTCGTTTGCGCGTTTAAGACTGGCCAGCAGAGAGTTGCGGTGGCGGGCGTCCATTCCCAGTTCCCTAACCACTCGCACCCCGTCGGCCTTACTGGTGGGCTCCACGAGCCGGGCAAGGACCATCTGAAAGAACGCCTCATCATTGACCGCTTCGTCAAACCCCAATGCTGCGTAAGAGGCGCGAATAGCGTTGATGAGAATCCCAGAACGAGTGGACCTCACCACGGCCTGCGCGCTCGGCTCTTCTTCCAAGCCCAAGTCCAGCGTTCCTTGTTCGGCGTTGAGCTTTTCACGCCCGATCTGCATCAACAGCGCCAATTCCGATTCAGTGTGCGCCGAACCGAGATGTTCGAGAATTTTACGTTGCCCACCTCGTTTGGACACGATCTGAACGGCCGTGGCGCCCGAACCGGTTGGGACTTTACGCAAAAACGGGCTCATAACAGCAGTTTACGCATACCCTTAGTGCCCCAAAACCAGCACACGTAAGCCGCTGACCAGCAATAATACCAAGACGAAAGCGAGAAACTCCACCAACTGTGCAAGTCAGGTGAGCGACCCGTCAGCGATAGCGACGTTTCAGCCGGAAGCGAACCCATCTGCTCAAGATGCGGTTCCCGAGGGTGAGGCGAGCGGGGAGGGCCTCGCCGAGCAAGACGAGACCAGTAGCGTGACGACATGGATCGTGATCGGCGGCGGAGTTCTCCTCCTGCTTGTGACCATTACCGGCCTAGTCCTGGTGAAGAATGCGGGCAGAGCAAGCAATCGATAGACGAAAGACCAGGGAGAGCGCGGCCACTTCGCTCCGCAGCACGACGGCGAGTACCGGTCAGGATCAGGTGCGCGAAGAGCAGTTCTCCACGCAAAGACTATTCGCGGCTCGAGGGTGCTGAGGGGACCCAGTTCCCCCGGCGGACATCGAATACGACCTGAGTCTCAGTTCCGCGAACGGCGGGTTGCACGGTTACGTGGTCGAGTACGAAGTTTTTCAACTCCTCGCGGTCCGCAACGGCCACATCGATAACAAAATCTGAGCGGCCGGTGAGGTGGACAACCCGAAGCACGTTCGGCGTCCTGGCCATTGTGGCCATGAAATGGTCCACTGCCTCCCGTGAATGACTCGACATGTACACGGTGATAATCGCCTGTAGGCCGTACCCGAGCAACGCATGATCGAGTTCAAGCCGCGGCGGGCTCATCGCCCCGCTGCTGTGCAAGCGCCGCACCCGGTACGC
>DATGUB010000004.1:0-86907 GCA_035301585.1 Beutenbergiaceae bacterium
CGCCGCCCGGCCGACGCCGATGGCGAGCCGTTCGTCGTCGACGGGCAGAACATCGACGCGGACGTCCGCGAGGTGCTGCAGCGGATGTACGCGTTCGCCGAGAAGGTTCGTTCCGGCGAATGGGTCGGGGTGAGCGGCAAACGGGTCGAAACGGTCGTGAACATCGGCATCGGTGGCTCCGACCTCGGGCCCGTCATGGCCTACGAAGCGCTGCGGCCGTACGTCCAGGCTGGGCTCGAGGCGCGGTTCATCTCCAACATCGATCCCACCGACCTCGCCGAGACCGTCGGCGATCTCGACCCCGAAACCACGCTGTTCATCGTCGCCTCGAAAACCTTCGGCACCCTGGAAACCCTCACCAACGCCCGCCTCGCCCGCGAGTGGCTATGGGAACGCCTGGGTGCCTCCGGTGTGATTTCCGACGACGACGCCGCCCGGGAGCGTGCCGTCGCCACACATTTCGTTGCCGTCTCAACGGCCCTGGACCGGGTTGCCGAGTTCGGGATCGACCCGGAGAACGCCTTCGGGTTCTGGGACTGGGTGGGCGGGCGCTACTCGGTCGATTCCGCGATCGGGCTCAGCCTCGCGATCACGATCGGGCCGGAGAACTTCGCGGACTTCCTCGCCGGGTTCGCGCGCATGGACGAACACTTCGCGACCGCCGATCCCACCCACAACGCCCCGCTCATCATGGGCCTGTTGAACGTGTGGTACGTCAATTTCCTCGGCGCCCACACCCACGCGGTGCTCCCGTACTCGCAGTACCTGCATCGCTTCCCCGCCTACCTGCAGCAACTGACGATGGAATCCAACGGCAAGGGCGTGCGCTGGGACGGGGAGGCCGTCACCTACGACACCGGGGAGGTGTTCTGGGGGGAGCCGGGCACCAACGGCCAGCACGCGTTCTACCAGCTCATCCACCAGGGAACTCGGCTCATCCCGGCGGATTTCATCGCCGTCGCCCGCCCGGCCCATCCGCTCAAGGACGGTGAGCAGGACGTGCACGACCTGTTCATGGCGAATTTCTTCGCCCAGACTCGCGCGCTCGCTTTCGGCAAGACGGCCGAGGAGGTGCGCGCCGAGGGCACCGCCGAGGATCTCGTTTCCGCCCGGACCTTTCCGGGCAACCGGCCCACGACCTCGATCATCGCCCCCGAACTCAGCCCGGCCGTGCTCGGGCAGCTCATCGCGTTGTACGAGCACATCACCTTCGTGCAGGGGGCGGTGTGGGGAATCAACTCCTTCGACCAGTGGGGCGTGGAACTCGGCAAGCAGCTCGCGCTCGATATCGCCCCCGCGCTCGGCGGTGATGAGGAGGCCCTCGCCGCGCAGGACGCCTCGACCAGGGCAGCGATCGAGCATTACCTCGCCGCCCGCGGCCCCCACGCGGGGTCTGAGTAACCTCGCGCAGCGAGCGTAAACAGAGCGCGCCGCGCCGGGCCACGGAAGAAATCAGTAGCAAGGAGACGACGATGTCGCAGAAACGCTTTGATGTCATCTACACGCAAGGAATGTTCAACACCACCAAGGTGCTGCGCGATAACGGCACCGGCGTGTTGTACCTCGTGCAGCAGGAGGGGTTCGGGACCGGGCTCACCCCGCTCCTCGATCGCGAGGGCAAACCGCTCGTGGACGAGCACTATCTAGCCGCGCGAGGCGGCCCGGGGGCGTCGTAGATCCCGCACCACGCCAACGGGCCGAGGTGGCCGCCTGGTAGCTGCTGGGTGAGGTGAGCAAACGCGGGATGAACTGTTCCTGACCCCTCGATGAAGAGGCGGGCGAAGCGCGAAGATCCGGGATTCTGCGCTCCTACGATGACGGTGGATAAGCCCCCGTTGGAGTAGATATCGCAATGAATCCCACCGCTGCGCTGGACACCAGAACACGGCCGCCGCGCGGTTCCGCCCGCCCCGTCAGGAGTGGGGAGCTGCCTCCACTGGTCGTCGCCTCACCTCGGCCGCGCAACCGCAAGAAACGCGAGTTCGATCCTCGCAAGTGGCGCCAATACCTCGCATTTCTCGCCCTCGCGGGCCCGAACCTCACGCTCCTGCTGATCTTCACCTACAAGCCTCTTCTGGAGAGCTTCCGGTTCTCCACCTTGCAGTGGAATATCGGTTCGGCTCGCGCGAGATTCGTGGGTCTACAGAACTACATCGAGTTCTTCACCTCCACGAAAACGGCGCAGGTGCTCTCCACCACGGCACTGTTCACCGTGGGCACGGTGGGCGGGGCCCTCCTGATCGGGTTGGCTCTCGCGATCTTACTCAACCGAAAACTCGCGGGCCGAGGAATTGCTCGAACGCTCGCCTTCGCCCCCTACGTGCTGTCAGGCATCGCCGTGGGGATCTTGTGGCTCTACATCTTCGACCCCCGCTACGGACTTCTCAAGACCGTGCTCGGATGGTTCGGAATCGGCTCACCCGATTGGTACAACAGTTCGCCCTGGGCGTTGCTCATGCTCATCATCGTGTACCTGTGGAAGCACGTGGGCTACGTGGCGCTCATCTATCTCGCCGGTTTGCAAGCGATCCCGCAAGACCTGTACGACGCCGCCGCGCTGGACGGGGCGAACAGGGGTCGTACCCTGAGGTCGATCACACTGCCCCTGCTCGGGCCGAGCACATTCTTCCTCACCATCACCACGCTCCTCGCCTCGCTGCAGTCTTTCGATCTCATCCAGGCGATGACCCAAGGCGGTCCGCTCGGGTCGACGACCACGCTGATGTACCAGATCTACCAAGAGAGCTTCGTCTCCGGTCGGGCCGGCTACGCCTCCGCCGTCGCAACGATCCTGTTCGCCCTGTTGCTCGCGATCACCGTGGTGCAGCTGAAATTCGTTGAAAAGAAGGTCCACTACTGATGGTTACGTTCTCGCCAGCCAGACCCGGGCGGCGCCCCACTGGCCGCGCACGGTCAACGCTCTTGGACGCCGGGGGCTACCTCAGCCTCGCCGTGGCGGTGGTGGTCATGTCCGTCCCGCTGATATGGATGGTGCTCGCCTCGTTCAAACAACCGCAGGAACTGTATTCCATGCCCTTGCCGGTGCTACCGGAAAGTTTCGACGGAGCCAATTACGCGCACGTCGCCCAGCGTCTGCCCCTGGCGCGGCTCTTCCTCAACTCGGTGTTCATCACCGTGCTCGGGGCCGGGCTCAAAGTGCTCCTCGGGCTCACCTGCGCGTACGCCCTGGTGTTCATGGAGTTCCCCTACAAACGGATCGTCTTCACGATCGTCCTGTTCACCCTGTTGGTTCCTCCGCAAATCACCATCATTCCCAACTACACCCTCATTGCCTCGTTGGGCTGGTTGAACACCTACCAAGGGATTCTTCTCCCCGGCTTGGCCAGTGCATTCGGAACCTTCCTGTTCCGGCAACACTTCCGCACTCTGCCCATCTCGATCCTCGAAGCCGCAGCACTTGACGGGGCCGGGCATTGGCGCAGGTTGTGGCGGTTCGTGGTGCCGATCTCGCTCCCGACGATTTCAGCGGTCGCCCTCGTTTCGCTGGTCGCGGAGTGGAATGACTACTTGTGGCCCTTCCTCGTTGTGGACAACGCGGAAATGATGACCCTGCCGCTGGGGCTGACCCTGCTTCAAAACATCGACGGGATGAACAACTGGGGTCTGCTCATGGCCGCCACCGTGCTCGTGACCCTACCGATGCTCGCCGTCTTCCTCATCCTCCAGCGACGCCTCGTTGCTGGGCTGACCGCCGGGGCCGTGACCGGGTAGTACCCGGCCCCCGCGCCACACCAGCACCCCTGACGGTGCCCCCTCGCCGCGCGATGTGCACGGCCAAGAAAGAGAATGACGAAGGAATCTCATGATGAATAATATGACCGCCCGACCCACGCCACGGAGAAAACAGTTCATCGCCGGCCTCGCCCTCCTGAGCGCTACTGCGCTCGCCGCAGCGTGCTCGGGCCCCGCGACCACGGCCGAAGCCGGCGAGGAGGAACAAGCCGAGATTGATTGGTCGCAGGTGGACCCGGCGGAGGAGATCACCTGGTGGTCCAACCACCCGGGGGAATCAAAGGACTTCGAAGAAGCGATGATCGCGGAATTCGAAGCCGAGACGGGGATCACCGTCAACCTCGTCACCGCCGGGGCGGGGTACGACGAGGTTGCTCAACGCTTCCAAGCCGCGGCGGGAACGGACTCCGTTCCCGACCTCGTCATCGCATCCGACGTGTGGTGGTTCCGCTACTTCATCAACGATCAGATCCTGCCCCTCGACGACGTCTTCGCTCACCTGGAGGTCGACGTCGATGACTACAATCCCACCCTCTACGACGACTACGAATACGAGGGCGAACACTACGCCGCCCCGTACGCCCGCTCCACGCCGCTGTTCTATTACAACAAAGATCTGTTCGCCCAGGCGGGATTAGACGATCGTGGCCCGCAAACGTGGCAGGAGTTCGAGCAGTGGGCACCCGCGCTCGCGGAGGTGGTGCCGGCCGACGGGGCGCCGCTGGGGCTCGGGCTGGGCACGTCCTGGTCCGCGTGGTGGATGTCGAACGTCCTGTGGGGCCACGGCGGGCAGTTCTCCTCGGAATGGGAGGTCACCCTCGACACCCCGCAGGCGCAGGCCGCGGGCGAATGGGTCCGAGAGCTGTACAACGACAAGGGGATCGCCGCGGTCGGAACGGACACCGCCGCGGACTTCTCCGCCGGGTTCTTCGGAGCCTTCATCGGCTCCACCGGTTCACTCGCGGGGATCCTCGATTCCGCGAGCTTCGAGGTCGGCGCCGCTTTCCTGCCCGAAGGGCCGGCGGGGGGCGGCGTCCCCACCGGGGGCACCGGCGTGGCCATCGCCGCAGACCGGCCGGCGGAGAACCAATTGGCGGCAGCCATGTTCCTCGACTTCCTCACCAATACCGATAATTCCGCAGAGTTCTCAGCGCTCACCGGGTACATGCCCGTGCGCACCTCGGCGTTGGAAGCCGACACGATGACGGACCTGTACGAACGAATCCCCCTCTACACGGTCGCGGTGGAGCAGTTGGCAGAGGAGACCCGGACTCAAGACTGGGTTCGGGTATTCGTCCCCGGTGGGGACCAGATCCTCTCGGAAGGATTGGAAGAAATCATCCTCAACAACGCTCCTGCGGCGGAGGTTTTCGACGAGATCACCCCGCGCCTGCAGCAGGCCTTCTCCGACAACGTGGAGCCCTACCTGTGATGGCCGCGCACTCACCGCAGATCATTGCCCACCGAGGCAACTCCTCGGTCGCCCCGGAAAACACTCCCGCGGCCTTCGCCGCCGCGATCGCCGCGGGAGCCGGTTGCATCGAGATCGACGTGTCCATCACGGGGGACGACCACTTCGTCGTCATCCACGATGAGACCCTCGAGCGCACCACGAACGGCACCGGCGCGGTGCGGGAGTCCTCCCTCGCGCAGGTGCAGTCGCTCGATGCGGGTGCGTGGTTCTCCCCCGCCTACGCCGGCCAACGAGTGCCGACGCTCCAAGAGTTCACCGATCTGCTCAGCGACCACGACGGCCTCGAGGCACTCATCGAGCTCAAGGGTCGATGGTCGGCGGCGAACATCGCTCGGGTCGTGGAGGCGCTCACCAGCCGCGGCGTCGGCGAGCGTGCGATCCTGCAGAGCTTTCACCCCCACACCCTGGCGATGCTCCATGAGCACGCTTCCCACCTGCGCCGAGGAGTGCTCGCTGCGGACGGCGTGGAGGACCTCATTCCCGCGTGCGTCGCCGCTGGGGTGCACACGCTCAACCCGCACGTGCGCCACGTCGAGGAGGATCCCGACGTCATCGGCCGGATTCACGCAGCTGGCCTGCGGGCGCAGGTGTGGACGGCGAACGATCCTGGCAGGTGGAGGTTCCTGCGCGACCTGCGGGTCGATGGCATCATCACCGATCGCCCCGATGCCCTCGCGGGGTATTTGACCCGCTGATCGGCCCAGGCACCCGCGGTAACGACCCGGGATGAGGACGGGAGGTGAGACGAAGTCGCGGTGAGGTGGACACGCAGGGGAGGGTCGCCGTCGTAGATTAGTCCCATGCTGCTTTCTGATCGTGACATCCGCACCGACCTCGCCTCCGGGCGGATCGGGTTGGATCCCTTCGACGACGAGATGATCCAACCCTCCTCGGTGGACGTGCGCCTCGACCGCTACTTCCGGCTCTTCGACAACCACAAATACCCCGTCATCGACCCCTCGCTGCCGCAGCCCGAACTCACCCGGCTCGTCGAGGTCGATCCCGACGAGTCGTTCATGCTCCACCCCGGCGAATTCGTGCTCGCCTCCACCCTGGAGTTGGTCACGCTCGGCGACGACGTCGCAGCTCGCCTCGAGGGGAAGTCCTCCCTCGGGCGCCTCGGGCTCCTCACGCACTCCACCGCCGGGTTCATCGACCCGGGGTTCTCCGGGCACGTCACCCTCGAACTCTCCAACGTGGCGACCCTCCCGATCACGCTGTGGCCCGGGATGAAGATCGGGCAGCTGTGCTACTTCCGGCTCACGAGCCCGGCGGAGAAGCCCTACGGCGCGGGGGCGACCGGCTCTCGTTACCTCGGTCAGCGGGGGCCGACGGCGAGCAGGTCGGACGTGAACTTCCACATCACCCGCATCGCACGCCCGCCGGCGGCCGATGCCCCGAGCGACGAGCGCGGTCAGCGATGACCTCACCCGCCTCCCCCACGCTCCCACCGAACCGCGCGGCGCACTGGCTGCTGTTCCCGGAGGTCCCGACGTCGCAGGAACTGGAAGCGCTCGTCGTCTCCCGGGAACTCGGGGTCACCTGGGTGGACGAGCGCACGCTCGGTTGGCAACCCGGAGTGCTCCTGCAGGGGCCGATGACGCAGGAGGAACTCGCCTCCTCGGTCGGGCTGCCGGAATGGGCGCGGAGCGTCTACGCCGTTGACACGCCCCGGGAACGAGGGGCACCCATCCCCGCCGAACTGCAGCTCCCCGGGGCGGTGCTCGGGGCGTTCCCCGAGGGGGAACCCACGGGAGTGGAGCGGGACACCCTGGAAACCATTGAAGCGATCGCCCGCCGCCTCGGCGGGGCGGTGCTCACCGAGACCGGGCAGATCGTCGTACCCGAACCCCGGATCGATCTCGTGCTGTTCACCAGCACCTGGATCGCGGAACCCGACCTCATCCGCGTGCTCGACCCGATCGTGCAGATGCGCTCCGACGGGGGCCCCGCGCTGCCGCCGGACGTTGAGGTGGAGGGCTACGGGCTCGTGGCCGATCTGCCGCTCGGCGCTGTGCTCTCCGTCACCGCCTCGCCGGCCGACCTCACCCCGATCGCCCTCACCGGGTACGGCTGGGCCACGGGGAGCGTGTACGTGTACGAATTTCGCCACTACCCGGCGAGCCAATTCAGTTTCTCGGGCAGAACCCGCCTGCCGCTCAGCCCCGCCGACGCCGAGGCGCTCGTCGACGGCGAGGCCGCCGCCCTGGTGGAGGAGGCCGCCGCAGCCGTCCTCGACGCCGCCGGCGGGCAGAGGCACGCGCACCTGAGCGACGACGACGGCTTCCTCGTCGTCCTCGACTGACGCCCCCGCGCCCGCCCTTCCCGCTGGTGACCAGCGGTGCTGTAGGAAAAATTCGGGCCGCGGGCGCGAACGGACATAATTTTCGGGGGTAGAATGTAAAGGGCTTTCGCCCGGGTGGACCCATTAATCCCGAGGCATTGGCTCTTGCCGGAACCGTTGTTCCCGGCCTGACCCTGACCACGCCCACACCCGGAGCGGACGTGATCCCACTACTTCTTGCGTATACCATCGCTGCGCTGGCTGCGCCTACGCTCATGCGATTCCTCGGACGCAAGGGGTTCCTCGTTCTCGCGCTCATCCCCGCCGCGACCGCGCTGTGGGCCCTCTCCCACACCCGGGAGGTGCTCGCCGGGAACGGGCCGCAGATCCTCATCAACTGGGCGCCGAGCCTGGGGATGAGCCTGGATTTCCGCCTCGACGTGCTCTCCTGGCTCATGACCCTGCTCGTCGGTGGGATCGGCTTCTTCGTGCTCGCCTACTGCACCTGGTACTTCTCCGGGCACGCGACGGGCCTGGGCCGCTTCGCCGCGATCTTCCTCGCCTTCGCCGGGGCGATGCTCGGCCTCGTGACGACCGATAACACCGTCGCGATGTACGTGTTCTGGGAACTCACGACGATCTTCTCCTACCTCCTCGTCGGGCACTATCACGAACGCCGAGGGGCGCGCCGCGCCGCGCTCCAAGCCCTCATCGTCACGACCTTCGGCGGGCTCGCCATGCTCGGGGGGATCGTCGTGCTCGGGGAGGTCCCCGGCGGGTCCTACTCCCTGACCGAACTCGTCGCCAACCCCGTTCTCGGGGGCGACGGCGTCAGTCGCGTCCTCGTGAGCGTCGCGATCGCCGCGGTGCTCGTCGGGGCGATCACCAAATCCGCGCTCGTGCCGTTCCACTTCTGGCTCCCCGGGGCGATGGCCGCCCCCACCCCCGTCTCGGCGTACCTGCACGCCGCGGCGATGGTGAAGGCCGGGGTGTATCTCGTCGCCCGGCTCGCCCCCGCCTACGCGGAGCTGCCCGTGTGGCGGTGGCTCGTACTCGCCCTCGGGGGGATCACGATGATCCACGGCGGGTACCGGGCGCTGCGCCAGCACGATCTGAAGCTGCTGCTCGCCTTCGGCACCGTCTCCCAACTCGGGTTCCTCATCCTCCTCGTCGGCCACGGCGACCGCGCCGTCGCCCTCGCCGGGCTCGCGCTCATCGGGGCGCACGCGATGTTCAAGGCCGCGCTGTTCCTCACCGTCGGGGCGATCGACGCGAGCGCAGGAACCCGCGATCTGCGGGAACTCTCCGGCCTCGGCCGGCGACTGCCCTCGGCGACGATCCCCGGCGTGCTCGCCGTCATCTCCATGGTGGGCCTGCCCCCCGCGGCGGGCTTCGTCGGCAAGGAGGCCGCGCTCGAGGGGCTGCTGCACTCGAGCGACCCGTGGCGGTACGTGCTCCTCACCGCGCTGACGATCGGGTCCATCCTCACCTTCGCCTACGGGATGCGCTTCCTGTGGGGCGCCTACAGCCGCAAGCACGGGGTGGAACCGACCCCGCTCACCCCCGAGCATTGGGGCCTGTTCGTCTCCCCGAACGTGCTCGCCGTCGCGGGGATCATCGCCGGGCTCGTACCAGCGGCGGGGGAGGCCCTGTTCATCTCCTACGCCAACACCTACCCCGAAGGGGCGGTGGGCCATCTGAGCCTGTGGGCGGGGTTCGGGATCCCGCTCGCGCTCACCGCGGTCATCATCGTCGTGGGCGCCCTGCTCTCCTACCGCCACCGTCAACTCGAAACCTGGCAGGAGGGGCTGCCCAAGGTCCCCGATACCGACACCGGCTACCGCGTGCTCATGCGCCGGCTCGACCGCGTCTCGGTGGCGATCACCGCCCGCACCCAACGCGGTTCGCTGCCGCTGTACCTCGCGCTCATCCTGCTGACCACCGTCGCGCTCACCACCGCCACCCTCATCGCCGGAGGGTATTGGCCCGGGCAGCTGCGCCTGTGGGATTCCCCGGCCCAGGCCATCGTCACCCTCGTCATCGGCATCGGCGCGATCCTCGCCGTCCGCTCCCGGCGCCGACTCAAAGCCGCCGTGCTCGTGGGGATCACCGGCTACGGCGTGGTGAGCCTGTTCGCCCTGCACGGCGCGCCCGACCTCGCCCTCACCCAAGCCCTCGTCGAGACGGTCACCCTCATCGTCTTCGTGCTCGTGCTCCGGCGCCTTCCCCCCTATTTCTCCCAGCGGTGGCTGCGCGGGGACCGGTGGTGGCGGATCCTCATCGCCGTGAGCGTCGCCGTCCTCGTGTGCTGGCTCGCCCTCGTCGCGCCGACGATGCGCGTGGCCGACCCCGTCTCCGTGGACTTCCCCGACGAGACGTTGCACTTCGGCTACGGCAAGAACATCGTCAACGTCACGCTCGTCGACACCCGCGCCTGGGACACGATGGGGGAGATCTCCGTGCTCCTCGCCGCAGCGACCGGGATCGCCTCGCTCGTGTACCTGCGCCACCGCGCGGGCCGACTCGACCGGCTCGAGGACCTGCCCGCTCGGCCCTTCGCGCGCGGGCACGAACACGAACCGGTCGCCGGCCTCGAGCGCCCCGGCGGCCCGGTCCGCCCCGGGCGCGGCCGGCACTGGCTCGCCGGGTCCCACTCGCTGCCCCCACAGCGCCGCTCGGTCATCCTCGAAGTGACGACCCGCCTCATCTTCCACACGATGCTGATGTTCTCCCTGTTCCTGCTGTTCTCCGGGCACAACGCGCCCGGGGGCGGTTTCTCCGGTGGGATCGTCGCGGGGATCGCGCTCGCCGTGCGCTATCTCGCCGGTGGGCGCTACGAACTCGGCGAGGCGGCCCCGGTGCACCCCGGTATCCTCCTGGGTTCGGGGATGAGCCTCGCCGCGACCGCCGGGATCGCGCCGATGCTGTTCGGGCAGTCGATCCTGCAGTCCTTCATGGTCGGTTTCCACCTGCCGATCTTCGGGGAGGTACACATCGTCTCCACGCTCGTGTTCGATATCGGCGTCTACCTCGTCGTCGTCGGGCTCGTGCTCGACATCCTGCGCACCCTCGGTGCGGAAGTGGACCGGCAGGGGGAGGCCTCCGGGCAGGTGCCCCCCGAGATCTCCCACGATTCCCCCAGGGTCACTCACGACGACGTCAAACCGCCGATCCTCGGCGTCGACGTCGGTGAAGACCAGGGGGTGCGCTCATGACCGCCTCACTCGCCCTCGTGCTCGCCGCCGGGATCCTCATCGCCGCCGGCGTCTACCTCACCCTCGAACGTTCCCTGTCCCGGATCGTCATCGGGCTCTCGCTCCTAGGAAACGGGGTCAACCTGCTCTTCCTCATCGCCGGTGGCCGCGCGGGCAGCGCCCCGATCAACACCGCCGGCTCCGACGCGGACATCGCCGACCCGCTCCCGCAGGCGATGGTGCTCACCGCGATCGTCATCTCGCTCGGGCTCAGCGCGTTCGTGCTCGCGATGGCCTACCGCTCGTGGCAACTCCACGGCCACGACGAGGTGCAGGACGACCTCGAAGATCGCCGCCTCGCCGCCCGCCTCCTCGACGAGGACATCGAGGAGGCCGAACGCGAGGATGTCGACCTGGAAACCGAAGCCGCCGAGGCCCGCGACGAAACGGAAGAGGGCGAACTCGCCCCCGCCCGCGCCGTCGAGAGTGCCGCCGCGCGCAGGGAAGGGGAGGAGCGATGAACTGGATCGTGCCCCTGCCCGTCGTCGTCCCCCTCCTCGCGGCCGGCCTCGCGCTCGCCTTCGGACGCCGGCCCCGCCTGCAGGCCCTCATCTCCACCGCGGCGCTCACCGGGGTGTTCGCGGCGTCGGTCGCGCTCATGGTCATCGCCGACACCTCCGGCCCGCAGGTGGTCAACGTCGGCTCGTGGGGCGCGCCCGTGGGGATCGCCCTCGTCGTCGACCGGCTCTCGGCGCTCATGCTCGCCGTCTCCGCGCTCGTGATCCTTGGGGTGTTGCTGTACTCCCTCGCCCAAGGTATCGCCGACGGCCCCGAAGGCGCGCCGCTGACGATCTTCCACCCCACCTATCTCGTGCTCGCCGCGGGGGTCGCGAATGCCTTCATCTCCGGGGATCTGTTCAATATCTACGTCGGATTCGAGATCCTGCTCGCGGCGAGCTTCGTGCTCCTCACCCTCGGTGGCACGGGTGAGCGGATCCGTGCGGGGTCGATCTACGTCGTCGTCTCGCTGCTGAGTTCGGTGCTGTTCCTCGTCGCGATCGCGATGATCTACGCCGCCACCGGGACCGTCAACCTCGCGCACCTGTCCGAGCGGCTCGGCGACCTGCCCGCCGATTTCCAATTCGTGCTCCAGGCGCTCCTGCTCATCGCCTTCCTCGTCAAGGCGGCGGTGTTCCCGATGTCGGCGTGGCTGCCGGACTCCTATCCCACCGCGCCCGCCCCCGTCACGGCGGTGTTCGCCGGGCTGCTCACGAAGGTCGGGGTATACGCGATCATCCGCACCCAGACCCTGCTGTTCTCCGACGCCCGGATGGATACGATCCTGCTCGCCGCCGCGATCGTGACGATGCTCGTGGGCATCATCGGCGCCGTCGCCCAGGACGACCTCAAGCGGCTCCTGTCCTTCACCCTCGTCTCCCACATCGGTTACATGGTGTTCGGGGTCGCGCTGGCGACCCACATGGGGTTGTCTGCGGCGATCTTCTACGTCGCCCACCACATCACCGTGCAGACGGCGTTGTTCCTCGTCGCCGGGCTCGTCGAACGCCGCAGCGGCACCACCTCCCTCGAGCACCTCGGCGGACTCGCGAAACTCGCCCCCGCCCTGGGAATCCTCTTCTTCGTGCCCGCGATGAACCTCGCGGGAATCCCGCCGATGAGCGGCTTCCTGGGCAAACTCGGGCTCCTCCAGGCCGGGGTCGACGCCGGCACGCCCCTTGCGTACGCCGCCGTCGTCGCCTCGCTGCTCACCTCGCTCCTCACCCTGTACGCGATCGCGAAAGCGTGGAACAAAGCGTTCTGGCAGCCGGCGACCGAGAAACTCCCGAACGTGCGCACACCCAAATCGATGTTCGGCCCGACTGCCGTGCTCGCTGCCTTCGGGGTGCTGCTCGCCGTCGTCGCCGGGCCGCTGTACTCGTACACCGACAGCGCAGCGGCTGACCTTTCTGCCCGCACTCCCTACGTCTCCTCCGTTCTGGTTGACGGCGATCGCGGTGAAGGGGAGTCCCACGAAGCCTCGGGAGGTGAGGGATGAACCCCTATGGTGCAACAGTTGCGCGCCCGCGCCGCCGCCGACGGGCGTGGTGGACGCGGTGGCCGATCGCGATCTGGCTCGCGGTGATGTGGACCCTCCTGTGGGGTGAGCCCACGCTCGCCAACCTCCTCGCCGGGTTCGCCCTCGCGTTCCTCGTGCTGTGGCTCCTGCCGATGCCCCGGGTCGGCTTCGAGGGGCGCGTGTGGATCCCGGGGATGGTCACGCTTCTCGCGGCGTTCGTGCGGGACGTGCTCGTTGCTGCCGCGCATCTCGCCTGGTATGCGATCAGTCCGAAACGCACCCCGCACGGTGCGATCATCCGGGTGCAGCTGCGCAGCCACTCCGATGTGCTGCTGACGATCACCGCCCAATTCACATCGCTAGTGCCCGGGTCGGTCGTCGTCGAGGCGCACCGGCTCACCGGTCTGGTGTATGTGCACGTGTTCGACGCGGAGATCTCCGGGGGGATCGAGGAGGCGAGGGCGACCGTGTTGGAGCAGGAGCGGCGAATCATGTACGCGCTCGCCTCGGACGCGGAGCTCGCTGCGGCCGGGTATCCCCCGCGGGGGCTGCTGCGGATCCGCAAGGAGCTCGGCCCCCAGCACGTCACGGAAGAGGAACGCGCGGTGTTGGAAGAGATGCGGGAAGGGGAGGAACCGTGAGCCCAATCGTGATGGTGATTTGCGGGGTGCTCCTCACCGCCGCGGCGCTCACCACGCTCGTTCGCGCTGAACGGGGACCATCCACCTTGGACCGGATCGTCTCCATCGACGGGCTCGTCGCCGTCGTCATCGCGATGCTCACGATCTACTCCGCGTGGACGGGCCGGCAAGACCTCGTCGTCATCCTCGTGGTACTCGCCTCGGTCGGGTTCGTCGGGTCGGTCACCCTCGCCCGCTTCGCCGCCGCCGACCCACCGAGCGCGGAGGAGTCTGACGCCGCCCGAGCAGAGCTCGTGCGCGAGCGCCTGGCCCGGGTGCGGGCGCGGATGGAAGCTGAGCAGGAAGCGGCCCACCGGCGAGCAGGACCAGAGGGGACGGCAGAGGAATGATGGACGAACTCATGACCTGGGCGGCCTCGGCCCTGTTCATCGCCGGGAGCCTGCTCACCCTCATCGCCGCGATCGGGCTCGTGCGCTTCCCGGACGTGCTCGCCCGGATGCATGGAGTGACCAAACCCGGAACGCTGGGTATCGCGCTGCTGATGATCGGCCTCGCGCTATCGATGCAGAGCATCCAGGTGGCGTGGAAGGTCGCCCTCGTGGTGCTCTTCCAGCTCATCACCTCGCCCGTCTCCGCGCACATGCTCGGCCGGGCCGCGGTTCGCACGAAAAAGGTCGCCTCCGACCTCCTCGTCGTCGACGAACTCAGCGAGGACCTCGCCCGCAGCGACGTTCCTCACGAGGAAACCTCGCCGCGGAACTAGCGGGCCGGGGAGCCAGTCGGCCGGGGTGTTAGTTCTTCGGGATCCGCGGGGTGGTGATCCGCTTCGCACCCTTTGTCGCGAATGCCTTCACCAGCGCCGCCGCGGCGGAGGAGACAGCCGCGAACAGCACGACCTCAGTGACGGAGATCTGACCGTCATCGTCGATTTCTGTGGGCGGCTCGTGCCCGGTGACGGCCCGCCAGATGACGGACGTGGCTTTCGTCGCGGCAAATCCCGCTCCGAGAACTATTGCGGTACTCACAAGCTTTCGTGCGTTCACGGCTTCCTCCAGTCGACTGCCCTCTAGCCTAATAGGTTCCCCGGCTCGCGCAGTGCAGGTCCTGCGGATTCTTTGCCGCTTACTCGCCTGCACCCGCGGAATGCCCCGCCCCAGCAAGGAATCCCGCTCGACAACGGTGCTATGCCGGTAAAAGCTGCGAACGAGCGGCCTGACACCGTTCTCGGGGCCACAGACGCGCGGAGCGACGTTCGCAGACCCCCTTCTCCGCCCCCTCCACAAACTTTTCTCCACAGATTCCTTCCTTTCCACCGAGCGCCGCCGGGCCGGAGCGCTGCTGCGCAGGCATTGCTGGTCTGGAGAGATGAAAGCAGCCCGAGTTCCCCGCGCTCTCATCCGGTACGCATCCGTGCAGGGCGGACTCCTCAGCCGTCAACAGCTCGCTATCGGCGGGATCAACCGGCACCGATTGGTGACGCTGGTGAAACATCGCGAGCTCGTGCACGTGACGAGAAACGTATATGACTGGCCGGGTGCGAGGGACGAGAGCACCGCTCTTCAGGCCCGGAGTGAGTATGACTTGCATCGGATCAGGAGTGCATGGATGGGCTTGCTCTCCGCCGAGGGGTCGGTGGCCACGGGCGCGGCGGCGTTAGCCCTTCACGGCGTGTGGGGCCTTCCGACGCGCATCACCCCGGAAATCTCCCTGCGCGGAAGGCGCGGATCAGCGGGCGCCAAGGGCGTGCGGGTGCGGCAATTCGTTCGCCCGTTCCCGGTCTCGGTGATTCACGGTCGATACGTCGCCGCTCCTGAGGCAGCGTTGGTCCAAGCACTCCCGGAACTTGGTTTCAGGCGCGCGATCGCGGTCGTCGATTCCGCATTGAACAGAGGCCTCATCGCCGCGGTGCACATGAGCCAGATCCGCGAGGGGCTTCGCGGCCGCCGCGGGGTGGCCCGGCTGGGGCGGTGGTGGGAGTTTGTAGATGGACGAGCTGAATCACCCGTGGAGACCTGGGCTCGGTTAGATTGCCGGGCGGCGCACCTGCCCCCACCAACGGTGCAGGCCGAGATCCGGGATATTCGCGGCAGGCTCGTTGCCCGTGCCGACCTGGGGTGGGAACGAGAGTGCGGAACCTGGGTGCTGGTAGAAATCGACGGCAGGGAATTTCATGAGACCCCGAAAGCGCTCTTTCGCGACCGAGCTCGTCAGAACCAGATCGTGCTGGAGGGGCGCCACACCGTCCTTCACTTCACCGGCCGCGATGTGCGTGAAGGCAAGGTGGCGCTGGCCGTCGCCCGCGCCCTCCAGAGCTGACCCTGCTGAGTGCGCAGCGCTGAGCGGGGGTCGAGAAGTGCCGCAAGCTGCCGGTAGAGGTGGTTCTAGCAGCATTAGGCACTTCTCGGCGCGCGGTGCGCGGCGCGGCGGCGAGCCGCGGGGGCGTGTGGACGGGCGGGGCGTGTGGGAGGAGTCACCCCAGCCCGGGGAGAACCGAGGGTAGACTGGCAGGCAGTACACGACAGGGGAGCGCACCACGTTGCGCTGAGAGTGCGGGCGACCGCAGACCCTCGAACCTGCTTCCGGTTAATACCGGCGAAGGAAGTCGAGCTTTCTCTTCCATGTGTCGGAAGACCCCTTCTCTACCCTGAGGAGGATTCATGCGCCTTCGCGCACGCAAATCGATCTACCTGCCCGCCGCGCTCGCGGGCCTGCTCGCGCTGGGTGCCTGCACTTCCCCGGCCGGGGAGGAACCGGGCGGGGAAGCGGAAACGGCTGCGCCGGAGGGCGAGGAGGCCGGCGGTGAAAACGGAGAGGCCGGCGGAGTCGTGCGCGTCGTCAGCCACGACTCCTTCAACCTCGAGGAGGAACTCTTCGCCCAGTTCACCGAAACCACCGGCTACGAATTGGAGTTCTCCGCGCCCGGAGACGCTGGCGCGCTCGTCAACCAGCTCATCCTCACCAAGGATTCCCCGCTCGGGGACGTCGTGTACGGCATCGACAACTCCTTCGCCGCCCGCGCGATCGACGCTGAGATCCTCGAGGACTACGCACCAGCGGAACTGCCCGGCGAGGCCGCGGACTACCTCATCGACGGCGGCAACGCCCTCACCCCGATCGACCTGGGGGACGTGTGCCTCAACGTCGACCACGAGTGGTTCGATGAGAACGACCTGCCCGAACCCGAGGGCTTCGATGATCTGTTGAACGCGGACTACGAGGGGCTGACCGTGCTCACCAACCCCGCCCAATCCTCACCCGGGCTCGCCTTCCTGCTCGCAACGATCTCCAACTTCGACGGCGACTGGGTGAACTACTGGGACGACCTGCTCGCGAACGACGTGAAGATCGTCGACGGCTGGTCGGACGCCTATTACACCGACTTCACCGCCAACGGCGGCTCCCGCCCGATCGCGCTCTCGTACTCCACCTCGCCCGCGTTCACGCTCGATGACGACGGCGATTCCACCACCGGCTCCCTCCTGGACACGTGTTTCCGGCAGGTCGAGTACGCCGGGGTGCTCGCCGGCGCGGAGAACCCCGAAGGGGCCCGCGCGTTCGTCGACTTCCTCCTCTCCGAGGACGTGCAGGGGGAGATCGCCGAGAGCCTGTACATGTACCCCGTCGCGCCGGTGGACCTCCCCGAGGACTGGGTCGCCCACGCCCCGCTCGCGGAGAAACCCCACCAGCTCGACCCCGCCGACATCGAAGCGAACCTGGATGACTGGTTACGCACCTGGCAAGACGACGTCATCGGCTAGCCGCCGGAGCCTCGCCCCCGCGGCATGGACCGCCGCGGGGGCGCTTCCGCTCGCCTTCCTCGCGGTCTTCTTCGCCCTGCCCGTCGTGACGCTCATCGGGCTCGGCTTCATCGGCGAGGATGGCCTCGACCTCGGCGGGTTCACCGATGTATTCACCCGGGAGCGCACCTGGCGGATCATCGGCCTCACCCTCGGCCAAGCAACGGCCGGCACGGCCGCCTCCCTGCTGCTGGGGATCCCCGGGGCGTATGTGCTGTACCGACGGCGCTTCCCCGGCCAGGGGATCGTGCGGGCCCTCGTAACGGTCCCGTTCGTGCTGCCCACCGTCGTCGTCGGGGTCGCGTTCCGCGCGCTCCTCTCCGAATCCGGCCCGCTCGGGTTCCTCGGGCTCGACGGCACGGTCGGCGCCGTCATCCTCGCCCTCGTGTTCTTCAACTACGCCCTCGTCGTGCGCGGCGTGGGCGGGATGTGGGAGCGGCTCGACTCCCGCACCGAGGAGGCCGCCGCCGCGCTCGGGGCGAGGCCGAGCCGGGTGTTCTTCGCTGTCACGCTGCCGGCGCTCATGCCCGCCATCGTCTCCGCGGCGAGCCTCGTGTTCCTCTTCTGCGCGACGGCGTTCGGGGTCGTGCTCGTGCTCGGCGGCCCACGGGTGGGCACGGTGGAAACCGAGATCTGGACCCTCACCACCCAATTCCTCGACCTCCGCTCCGCCGCGGTGCTCTCGATCGTGCAACTCGTGATCGTCTCGGGCGTCCTCCTCACCGCGAACGCCGCGCGGAACAAACGCGAAGTAGCGCTGCGGCTCACCTCCACCGCCGTCTCCCGCGCGCCCCTGCGCTGGGGAGCGGACTGGCCCGCCATCGCGGTGACGGCCGCGACCGGAGTCTTCCTCCTCGCGCTGCCGATGGTCCACCTCGTCACAGCCTCGCTGCGCACCTCGAGCGGGTGGGGGCTCGGGAACTATCGAGCGCTGGGGACCCTCGGTACCCACAACGCGCTGTCCGTCCCGGTGTGGCACGCGGCGGCGAACTCGGTGAAGATCGCCCTCCTCGCGACGATCATCGCGGTCGGGGTGGGCACGCTCGTCTCCCTCATCGCCTCCCGCCGGCCCCGCACCGCCAGGATCCGGCGGCTGGTCGCGGGCGTCGACGCGGCGTTCATGCTCCCCCTCGGGGTATCTGCCGTGACCGTCGGGTTCGGATTCCTCGTCACGCTCAACCGCCCCCCGCTCGACCTTCGAAACAGCCTCATCCTCATCCCCATCGCGCAGGCCGTCGTCGCGATCCCGCTCGTCGTGCGCACGATCACGCCCGTGCTGCGGGCGATCGACCCGCGGATGCGCGAGGCCGCGAGCGTCCTGGGGGCGGGCCCCGGGGCGGTGCTCGCCCGCATCGACGGCCCGTTCCTCATCCGCTCACTCGGCCTCGCGATCGGGTTCGCCTTCGCCGCGTCCCTGGGGGAGTTCGGGGCGACCAGTTTTCTCGCCCGCCCGGATCAGCCGACGCTGCCCACGGTGATCTTCCGACTCATTTCCCGGCCCGGCCCCGACAACTACGGGATGGCGCTCGCCGCCTCCGTCATCCTCGCCGTCCTCACCGCTACCATCATGGGAGCCTGCGAACGGCTCCGCGGCGAAAGCGCAAGGGAGTTCTGACATGCTTACCCTCACCGACGTGCAGATCCAATACCCGGGTGCCGCCCGCCCGGCAGTGCGCGAGGCGAACCTCACCGTCGCCGAAGGGGAGATCCTCGCGCTGCTCGGGCCCTCCGGGTGCGGCAAGTCCTCACTCCTGCGCGCCGTCGCCGGGCTGGAGGCCTCGACCGGAACGATCACGTGGGACGGCCACGACGTCGCCGACACCCCCACCCACGAACGGGGATTCGGGCTGATGTTCCAGGAGGGGCAACTCTTCCCCCACCGCACCGTCGGCGGCAACGTCGCCTTCGGCCTGGAGATGGCGGGCCTCGCCCGGGCGGCACGCCGCGATCGCGTCGAAGAACTCCTCGACCTCGTCGGGCTCTCGGGGTACGCCGGGAGGCGGATCGCGACCCTCTCCGGCGGGGAGCAGCAGCGGGTGGCGCTTGCCCGCTCACTCGCCCCGCGCCCGAAACTCCTCCTCCTGGACGAACCCCTCTCCGCCCTCGATCGCCACCTGCGTGAGCACCTCGCCGGCGAGCTCAGCGACATCCTCCGCGCCACCGGCACCACTGCGCTGTACGTCACGCACGACCAAGACGAGGCGTTCACCGTCGCCGACCGGGTCGCGCTCATGCGCTCCGGCGAGCTCGTTCAGATCGGCACCCCCGCCGAGGTGTGGGCCGCCCCGGTCGATGCGGAGGCGGCGGCCTTCCTCGGTTACCGGCTCGTCGACGACGAGCGCATCGCCCTGGGCCCCCGGGCGCTGCACGTGATCGGGCAGCCCGCGGACTCCGCGGATGAACCGGCCCCGCCCACGGCGACGAGAGCGGGAACCGTCCGAAGCGTCGCCGTCATTCGCGGCGAGATGGTCGCCGAGGTGGACATTCCCGGGTGGGGGAGCCAGCCCGCGATCTCTCGCCGCGCCCTGAGCCCCGGAGAGCAGGTGGAGGTGCGCATCCAACCTGACCAGGTCGCCCGGTTCGACGCCGATCACCGGTCAGGCCCGCTGACCCACGCCCGCAACGTCGTCATTGGGCAGAACGGCTAGTTGCGGCGCCACTCCTCCAGCAGCCGCAGCCACACCTCACTCATCGTCGGGAACGCCGGCACCGCGTGCCAGAGGCGGGCGAGGGGGATCTCCCCGACGACGGCGATCGTCGCCGCGTGGATCATCTCGCCCACGTCCTGGCCCACGAGGGTAGCGCCCACGAGCACCTCTCGGTCGACGTCGACCGTCAGCGCCGCGCGGCCGGTATATCCGTCGGCGTGGAGCGCGGCCCCGGAGACGGCACCGAGGTCGAACTCGACCGTCCGCGCGGGAACGCCACGCTCGAGGGTCTGGGCCCGCGTGAGCCCGACCATCGCCACCTGCGGATCGGTGAAGATCACCTGCACGAGCGCGTCGGTGTCGGCCGTCGGCGTGAACTCGCCCCACCGCTCCGACGCGCCCGGCGCCTCGCCCTCGGCGTGGCCATCCCGGCTGCGGGCCTGCGCGGCAAGACGGCTCCCCAGGAGACGCGCCTGGTACTTGCCGTGGTGGGTGAGCGGGGCCCGCCCGTTGACGTCGCCTGCGGCGAACAGCCACGGGCGGGCGCCGCCGGCCCCTTCCTCCTCCTCGAACGTCACCGCCAGCGTGTCATCGGTGGTCAGCGGATCCCCCGGGTCCAGACCGACGGTCTCGAGCCCGAGATCGCCCGTCCGCGGGCGCCGACCGGTGGCGACGAGGACCTCGTCGACCACGAGTTCCTCCGCGCCGTCCAGCGTGAGGGTGACGGTGCCACTCCCCGCCCCGGATTCACCGCCTCGCCGGCGCACCTTCGTTGCGTTCGTGCCGAAGCGCACCTCCACGCCGGCGGCGCCGAGCCCATCGCGCACGAGCGCGCTCGCGAACGGTTCGGCGTTCGTGAGCAGCCGGTCCTCCCGCACGAGCATCGTCACCTGCTCCGCGCCCAGACCCGCGGCCGCGGTTGCCATCTCGCACGCGACGACACCGCCGCCGATGATGGCGATCCGGCCGGGCACCTCGCGCATCGAGGTGGCCTCCCGGCTCGTCCACGGGTGTGCCTGCGCCAACCCGTCGATCGGGGGCAGGACCGCCTCCGAGCCCGTGCACACGACCACGCCCTCCCGCGCGGAGAGGATCAGCTCCCCCTCGCAGGTTTCCACGGCCACGCGGCGCGGCCCCGCGAGCCGGCCCCGCCCGCGCACGAGCGTCACCCCCGCACTCTTCACCCAGTCCACCTGCCCGGAGTCGTCGTAGCCGGAGACGAAACTGTCCCGGCGCTCGAACGCGGCGGCGGCCGCCACCCGGTCGCCCGTCACCTCCCGGGCCCCCGCGACCCGGCGGGCCGCGTCGACGGCACGCACGGGGCGTAGCAGTGCCTTACTGGGGATGCACGCCCAGTAGGAGCACTCCCCGCCCACGAGGTCGGATTCTACGATCGCGGCGCTCAACCCTCCTTGATGGGCGTAATCGGCGACGTTCTCTCCCACCGGGCCCGCGCCGATGACCACGACGTCGAACTCGTGCGGCGCGCCCCCGGAGTGCTCATAGTTCTCGTTCATCCACCCAGCCTGGGCCCGTGCCGGCGCTCCGGCAACGCCTTGACAGCCCCACCGAGCCGCGGGTGGAGCGGGAGGCGAGGGGGCAGGAGGCCGAGCGTTACGCTAGTATTCAGCAACATTCCTTCATCCACCTGAACCGTTCAATGAGGAGCAACTGTGGCGATCGTCGTGGGATTCGTACCAACACCCGAAGGGCGCGCGGCGCTCGAGCGCGCGTTAGCGGAGGCGAAGCTACGCCGCCTCCCCTTGGAAGTGGTGGATTCCCACCGCGGGGGCGGTTCTTACGACGTCAAGGAAGCGCACCGGATCGAAGCGGAGTTGGAGGAGTTCGGCACCCGGCTCAAAGCCGAAGGGGTGCCGCACAACATCCGCTCGTTCGTGCGGGGCAACGATCCGAGCGAGGATCTCGTCTCCGTCGCGGAGGAGTCCGAGGCGGAACTCATCGTCATCGGGCTGCGCCGGCGCACCCCGGTCGGCAAACTCCTGCTCGGATCCAACGCGCAACAGATCCTCCTCAACGCCGATTGCCCCGTCCTCGCGGTAAAAGCACCCAAGTCGGACCCGGAGTGAGCGGCGAGGAGCGGCCACCGGGCGAAGCCTCCCGCTAGAGGGAAGATTCCTGCATGGCCGCCGACGTCGACGCCTATTTCGCGAGCCTCCCCGCCCCCGGCCGAACTCACCCCCGTTCGTCACCGGCAAGGGTCGATCCGATGTGCCTAAGGAAGCAACCTCCCCACCGATCTGCTCGGGCGGATGATCCGCTTCCGGATCAACGAATACGAGCCGGGCGGCGTGAAGTGGATATGAGCGGTCGCGGCAGCCGCGCACCCCACCTCCATGGACAGAACAACTAGGCTCACGATATGACGAACCTCGACGCCCACCCCCGCGAACACGCTGGTGCCGCGAGCGACTGCAGCGGGCCGGAACTCACGGTCATCCAGCCCCGCACCGTGCCCCTCGGCGGGATCCGAGCGATGCCGGTGCGCCGCACCCTGCCCCACCGGGAACTCTCCCTGATCGGGGCGTGGTGCTTCCTCGACCAATTCGTTTCCGATGGCGAGGCCGCGATGACTGTGCTGCCCCACCCGCACACGGCGCTGCAGACCGTCACCTGGCCCATCACCGGCGAAATCCACCACCGGGACTCCCTCGGCAACGACATCCACGTGCGCCCCGGTGAGCTCAACCTCATGACCGCCGGCCGCGGCGTCTCCCATTCGGAGTTCTCCCGCGACGGCGAGCGGCTCACCGGTGTGCAACTCTGGCTCGCCCTGCCCACCGGCCCCGACACCGGCGACGCAGCGTTCGAGCAGATCACGCAGCTCCCCACCGTGGCCGGGCAGGGGTGGGAATTCACCGTTTTCATCGGCGAGCTCGACGGCGCCCGCTCGCCCGCCACCATCCACTCACCGCTCGTGGGTGCCGACGGCGAGGCCGCCCCGGGCGCGGAGGTCACCATGCCGCTCAACCCCGACTGGGAACACGGCATCCTCGTGTTCGACGGGGAGGTCCACGCCCACGAGGAGGTGGAGCAGTATTTCGCCGATCCCGCTGCGGCCCGCGACACCGATGATGCCGTGAACGATGGGGTGCTCAGCGCCGGCCACCTCTCCTACTTCGGCCTGGGACGCAGCGAACTCACCTTCACCGCAGGACCGGCCGGCGCCCGGGTGATCCTCATCGGCGGCGAACCCTTCACCGAGCCGGTCGTGATGTTCTGGAACTTCATCGGCCGAAGCCATGACGACATCGCCGACGCGGCGGCCGCGTGGGCGCAGGACTGGCGGGGCGGGGGTAACGCGCGGTACGGCCTCGTCCCCGGCCACCGCTCCGATCACATCCCCGGTCCGGAGCTGCCGCCGGTGCGCCTGCGCCCCCGCCGCAGCCCCCACTATTCGGCGGAATAGGGCCCATCGCTCAACGGCGAACACGCGAGGCCGGCAGACGGGTGGAACCATTATGGTGAGTTGAATGAGTCAGGGTATTCCAGCGACGCTGCCCCTTGCGGTGATCATCGCGCTGGGGTTCATCCTGGTACCCCGCATCGTGAGCTGGTATCGGGGGAAGAGGATCGAGAACTTTGCCGGCGCCCGCGGCTGGCGCTACCAGAAGAACGCGGGCGAGGTCCTCGACCGCTACCCCCTGGAGTATCCCTTCTGGCGCCGGCAAGACCGCAAGGCGCGGCACCTCGTGCAGTTCGCCCACGAAGGATTCCACGTGGAGTCCTTCGAATTCTCCTACACCGAAGGGAAATATCGGCATCCCGCGCACATGCACGTGACGAGCATCGTCATCCCCCACGACGTGCCGTTCCTGCAGATCCGACCGGAGAACGCGCGCGACCCCGTCCGAAGGTTCTTCGGCGCCGAGGACACCCAGTTCGAATCGGCCGACTTCAACGAGATGTGGCTCGTGCACGGTGAGGTGCCCGAATTCACTCGCGACGTCATCAGTACTCAGATGATGAACTGGCTGTTGGAGCGCCCCGGGCGTAACTTCAGTCTCTACCGCTGCTTCCTGTTCAGCTACGCGGGCCACCGAATGGTGCGAGAGGAGATTCTCGGGCACGCCGACCGCCTCATCGAGTTCTACCGCCACATCCCGGGCGATGCGTGGCACCGCACGGCGCCCGGCCGCTGGACGAAAGGCTAACGTGGGTGGGAACGGAACCCGTCAGGAGGAGGAGGCATGAACGACCAGATGTTCACGCTCGTGCCGTACTTCATCCTCACCGTGTGGGCACTCCTGCTGGCCGGCATCGTCTTCGCCGTCGTAAGTAACTGGCGCCGGGGCAGGAAGGTCGCCGCCGACGCGCGCCGCCGCGGATGGCGGTACACGAAGAACGGGAAACGTGCCCTCGCCCGCTACCCCGAGACCCACCCCTTCCCGCTGAGCCTCGGCTGCCGAGTGCGCCACCTCGTCGAATTCACCCACGACGGCTTCGAGGTCGAATCCTTCGAATACTCCTACTCCGAAGGCGGGAAGAACTCACGGCGCGTCTATGTGCACGCCACGAGCATCACGATCCCCCACCACGCACCGTTCCTGCAGATTCGCCCGGAACGGCGTTTTGATACGGTTCGGAAGGTCTTCGGCGCCCGTGACACCCAATTCGAATCCGAGCGCTTCAACGACGAATGGCTCGTCCGCGGCGATGATGAGGAGTTCACCCACGGCGTCGTCCACCCGCGAATGATGACCTGGCTCATGGAGCACCCGCGGCGGAACTTCACCCTGAGCGCGGATCTCCTCTTCGGTTACGCCTTCCAGCCCTTCGACCCCGACGAGATCGTGCCCCGGGCGGAACTCCTCATCGAGTTCTACCGGAACATCCCCGGCTTCGTGTGGCAGAAGGTCTCCGCTCCCCAGCGGCAGCGGCAATAGGGGCGGCGCCGTGAACTGGGAGTTGCTCGGAGTCTTCCTCCTTCTCGTGCTCGTGGTCATCCCCGTGCTCGCCGGCGCGTTCGTGCTTCTCCTGCGCACCTTCCGGACCGAAGGTCGCCGCCGGCGCCGGGCTCGCGAGTATGCGCGGAGAGCGGGATGGGTGTTCACGCCCTCGCAGCCGGAGCTCGCGGGCGAATACTTCGGGATCCCGCCCTTCACCTCCGGCACCCGCCGCCGATTCGACGACGTCATCCACCACACCGACGGGCGCTACCAGGGCCATTCCTTCGATTTCAGCTTCGGAATCGGCCCCAAGAGCCGGGAGTACCGCCACTATCAGCACGTCGTCACCCTGCTCCTGCCCGCCACCCTGCCCCCGATGTCGCTGCGACCCCAGTACGCCACCGACTCCCTCGGCATCGCCCTGGGACTGCAGGATATTCACCTCGAGTCCGAGGAGTTCAACCGCACGTGGCTCGTGCGCGGAGCCTCGCGAGCCGCCGTCCACGACGTGCTCCACCCCCGCGCGATGAACTGGTTCATGGAACCGCGAAACCGCAACCTCACCTTCGGGATCAGCGGCCGCTACCTGTTCGTATGCATCCCGGGCCGGCAACACGTGGAGAGGATTCCCGACGTCGCCAATCGCCTCGTCGAATTCGCGGACCTCATTCCGTCATTCGTGTGGGACAAGGCCCACGGGAGGGGCTGACCGGCGCGCCCCGCCGCTGGGCAGTCCAGGCGAGGGGCGCGGTGATGGGAAACGTCACATTCCCGTTTCCGGGCACGTATGCCTACTATGGCAGGTAGTAGCCTGAAATCCTTTGGAGTCGTGTGTCTTCCCGTTCCCGAAACTTTCTTATCCCCGCGATCATCGTCGCCGCTGCGTTGGCCATCATCGCCTATCTCCTCATCGGCGGCGGGGACGATGAGCCTACCGCTGCCGGTGACCCCGAAGAGGCCGGGCAGGAAGCGACGACGGATCCCAGCGGCGTCGTCGGGGAGGTGGTCGAGCCCGACTCGGAGGAGAAGGTCGATGCCGAGCGCCACGACCCCGAGGATCCGCTCGCGATGGGGGCCCTCGACGCCCCGGTCACGATCGTGATGTTCTCCGATTTCCAATGCCCCTTCTGCGCACTGTGGACGGCGCAGACCCTGCCGGAGCTCACGCCCTACATCGAGGATGAGGAGCTTCGCGTGGAGTGGCGCGACCTCGCCGTCTTCGGAGAGGACTCCCGCCGCGCCGCGTACGCCGGCTACGCCGCCGGCCTGCAGGGGAAGTACCTCGACTTCACCCAGACGCTATTCGACGGCGGCGACTCACCGAGCGCGGGCGCCCTGAGCGACGACGCGTTGGAGGAGTTAGCGGGAGACCTGGGCCTCGACGTCGAGAAATTCAATGCCGACCGAACCGGTGAGGAGGTTCAGGACGCGGTGGAGGCGAATTTCGCCGAGGGGGAGGAACTCGGCGTATTCTCCACGCCCGCGTTCCTCATCAACGGCCGCCCGATCATCGGGGCGCAGCCGACGGACACCTTCATCGAAGCGATCGACGCCGAGCTCACGGGCAGCGAGTAGCCGCGGGTAGGGGCCTGCCGCGCCGCGGCGCCTACTCCCGCCAGACGCTCTCGTCCGGCCCTTTGGGGATGATCCCCGAGGGGTTCACGTCGGTGTGCACGACGTAGTAGTGCTCCTTGATCTGGTCGAAGTCGATCGTCTCGCCGAATTCCGGGATGTTGTACAGGTGCTTGGCATAACGCCACAGGTTCGGCATCTCGGTGAGCTTGTTCCGGTTGCACTTGAAGTGCCCGTGGTAGACGGCGTCGAACCGGGCGAGGGTGGTGAACAGGCGCACGTCGGCTTCGGTGAGGTGCTCCCCCATGAGGTAGGTGCGACCCGCGAGCCGGTCCTCGAGCCAGTCCATCGCCGTCCAGAGCCGGTCGTAGGCGGCGTCGTAGGCCTCCTGGGAACCGGCGAACCCGCACCGGTACACCCCATTATTCACCTCGGTGAACACCCGCTTCATCACCGCTTCCATCTCCTCGCGGTCCTGTTCGGGCCACAGGTTCGGCGCGCCCTCGCGGTGGTGGTCGCGCCATTCGAAGAAGAAGTCGTGGGTGATCCAGGGGAAGTCGTTCGTCACGACCTCGCCCGAGGCGATCTCCACGATCGCCGGAACCGTGATCCCGCGGGGGTAGTCGGGGTAGCGGGCGAAGTACGCCTGCTGGAGCCGCTCGATCTTCAGCACCGGATCCACCCCGCCGGGATCGAGGTCGAAGGTCCACGAGCGCGCGTCGTGGGTGGGCCCGGGCATCCCCACCGAGATGACGTCCTGCAGCCCCAGGAGGTTGCGCACGATGAGCGTCCGGTTCGCCCACGGGCAGGCCTTGGCCGCGACGAGTCGGTACCGCCCCGGCTCCACCGGCCAGGTCGGCACCTCGATCCCGCCGTCGGTCGCGGTAGGATCGAGCCGGTCGGCACTGGCGCCCTTCCGGGCAGTGATGCGGTCGGGGATGTAGTTCATGTCCCGGGTGAATTCCTTGCCGGGTTCGACGTACGATGCTTCGTTTCCCATCCTCAACTCCAAGATAGTTTATCTTTCAATCAGCCTAGGGCACTTCGAGCAGGCTGTCAGCCCAGGATAGGGCCGATGTGTGGTTGGTCACCCCGATGCGCCTCGCGGGGGCGGGGCCGCGCTGCTCATTCTCCGGGGCGCATCCCGCGCGGATCGTGCCCCCGCTGAACGAGCGCTTTGCCGCGCACCCGCGCCGATCTCCGCGATCTCGACCGGGCGCCGGGTCCGTGGGAACCGAGGCGGGAAATGCCGGCGGGTTCGCGCGGGTGCGCCACCCGGAACGCGATTGACTAAACCGGCGGGCTCTCTAGGATGAGCCGTGGACACGGGGTGCGCCCCAGGCGCTGAGAACAGACCCGTGGAACCTGATCTAGTTCGCACTAGCGAAGGGATGTCCCACTGTGGCACTTTCGTATCTTTGCCCGATCTCGACCCGGAGCGCGGACGCCCGGTACCCTGCGGGGGTGAGGGCATGACCGCGCTTTCACTTCCTGGTCTCCCGCGGGAAGGCCGCTCCGCCCTGCGCGCCGGGGTGGTGGGGAACTGGATCGACAACATCCACGTGTTCCTCCCCCTCACCGCGCTCGCCCCCGCGATGGGCGTGCTCGCCGGGCCGACGGCCACCGCGTCGACCGGCGCCCTCATCGTCGTGGCGATGCTTTTCGGCCGGCCCGTGGGCGGAATCGTCTTCGGCCGGATCGCCGACCGCATCGGCCGCACGAAAACCACCCGGATCGCGATCGCCGGCACCGCCGTGTGTGCGCTCGCGATCGCCGCCACCCCTACCCATGACGTGCTCGGGGCGGGAACGATCGCCCTGATCCTGATCCTCCGGTTCGTCGGGGGGGTGTTCGTCGCCGGGGAGTATTCCGCGGCGGTGCCCCTGACGATGGAATGGTCCCCGCCCCGGCGGCGGGGGTTCATGAGCGGGTTCGTGCTCTCGATGGCGCCGTGGGCGCAGGCGACCATCGCCTTCGCGGTCGCCACGCTGCTGGCGATCCTCGGGCCCGAGCGCTACGCCGAATGGGGGTGGCGGGCCCTGTTCGTCGCGGGCGCTGCGGCGTCGGCGGGGATGTTCATCTACTACACGCGCCACGTCACCGATGCGCCGGTGTTCCATCGCCCCCGGAGCGCCGCGCCCGCCCAGGGCAGGGTGCTCGGGCGGTGGACGAGCGCGTTCTGGCAGGTCTTCATCCTCATGAGCGGGCTGTGGCTGCTCACCGACTCCACCGTTCTCCTCCTGACCGAACGCCTCGGAACCGACACCCCGCTCGGTGCCACCGACGTCTCCGTCATCATCGGGGTCGCCTCGATCGCCCAAGCGCTCGTGATGACCCTGGCCGGGCACCTGTCGACGATCACCGGACGGCGCGCCCTCCTCGTGGGCTGGGGCGGGGCCGCCGCGCTCGCCGGCCCCTTCCTGTGGTGGGCGGCCGTCACCTCCGGGGAGTTCGCCCGGGCGCTCGTCCTGGCCTCGATGCTCCAAGTGATCACCGTGAGCGCCTACGGCCCGATCGCCGCCTACCTCTCCGAACGGTTCCCCACCGAAGTGCGCTCCACCGGTTACGGGATGGGGTACAGTTTCTCGCTCGTGCTGCCCGCCCTCTATCCCTTCTACCTGCCGTGGATAGAGAAAGTTCTCGGCCGCCAAGGCTCGGTCATGTTCCTCATCGTCGCCGGTGGGGCCCTCGTGGTCCTCGGTGCGTTACGCGGCCCGCGCTTCACGCCCGCCGATATCGACCGGGACATCGACGACGTCGCGTGGGCCGTCGTCAACGAGCGTGGACAGGAGGCCGCCGATGCCCGCAAATGACACTCGATCCGCCCTACACTCCGCCCGGGCGATCATCGCGCGGGTGCGGGAGCGCCAACCGCTGGTCCACTGCATCACCGCAGCGGTTTCCATGGGGCTCGTCGCCGACGGCCTGCTCGCCAGCGGGGCGCGCCCGCTCATGACCGAGACCCTCGCCGAGGCGCCGTATCTCACGACGGAGGCCGACGCCCTCGTGATCAACCTGGGAACCTTGAGCACGGACGCCGCGGCCGCGATTCCTGCCACCGTCGAGGCCGCGACGGCGGCCGCCATGCCCTGGGTGCTCGACCCCACCGCGATCGGCACCGCACCGGTGCGCACGCCACTGGCCCGCCGACTGCTCGCCTTCTCACCGGCGATCATCTGCGCGAACGCGTCGGAGGCCCGTGCCCTCGCGGGCGAGGCCCACCGCGGCAGGGGAGCGGACAGCACCGCCCAACCGACCGAGGCCCGCAGCGCGGCGGAACTGCTCGCGGCCGGGACGGGGGGAGCGGTCACGGTGACGGGCGCCGTCGACCTCATCCTCGATGCCGACCGGTCCGGCGAAGTCGCCTTCGGGGACGAGCTCATGAGCAGGGTCACCGGAACGGGCTGCTTGCACACCGCGATCGCGGCGGCCTGCGCGGCGGTCGAGGACGATCCCTACGTTGCGGCTCACGCCGCGGCGACCTGGCTGGGCGTTGCGGGGCAGCGGGCCGGGAAAGTGACGCGGCGCCCGGGAACCTTCCGGATCGCCCTGCTCGATGCGATCGATGAGGTGAAGGATGAAGCTTGATCTTCGGTGCTATCTCGTGACCTCCGGGACCGGTGAACACACGGTGGAGACCGCCGCGAGGGCAGCCGCGGCCGGGGCTGGGCTGGTGCAGGTGCGTGCGAAGGACGCCCCCGCGCGGCAACTGCTGGATCTCACCTGCACGCTCGCCGAGCGGGTCCGCGGCGCGAACCCAGAAACCAAAGTCGTCGTGAACGACCGGGTCGACGTCGCCCTCGCCGCCCGGGACCGCGGCGCCCACGTGCACGGGGTGCACCTCGGCCAGGACGACCTGCCCGTCGAATCCGCCCGCGCCCTGCTCGGCCCGGAGGCAATCATCGGCTTGACCACCGGAACACTCGACCTCGTGCGCGCGGCCGACGACCGCCGTCACCTCCTCGACTACGTCGGCGCCGGTCCCTTCCGGCTCACCCCGACGAAGGATTCCGGGCGCCGGCCCCTGGGAGTCGCGGGCTACCGCGAGCTCGTTGCCGCCACGGAGCTGCCGATCGTCGCCATCGGGGACGTCGGCCCCGCGGACGCCCCGGATCTTGCCCGCACGGGGGTCGCTGGGGTGGCGCTCGTGCGGGCGCTCATGTCCGCCCCCGACCCGGCGCGGGTGGTGCACCGGGTCGCCCGCGCCTTCACCTGAGTGTTCACCACAGGCCGTGGCAGTGGTGAACGGGACCGGGTCCGTGCCCGATCCGCAACTCGTCGGCGTGGCTCACCGCGCCGTGCAACCACTCCTTCGCCTCCCGTGCGGCGTCGAGGAGGGAGGGGGCGCGCGGGCAGAGGGCGGAGATCGCGGAGGAAAGGGCGCACCCGGTGCCGTGGGTGTTCTTCGAATCCACCCAGGCAGAGACGAGCAGCTGCTCGTCCTCACCTTCCCGCCAGAGGTCTTCGGCGTTCGCCTGCTTCGCGTGCCCGCCGGTGATGAGCACCCGCGCGGCACCGAGCTGCTGTATCTGTGCCGCCTGGGCGCGCCGTCCCGGCAGGTCCAGGGCGGGCGAGGTGCCGGTGAGCACCGCCGCCTCGGGGATGTTCGGCGTCACGAGCGACACCTGGGGAAGGAAATCTCGTAGTGCGGTCGTCGCATCGTCGTCGAGCAACCGGGATCCGGAAGTGGACACCATGACCGGGTCGAGCACGATCGGAACCTTCGGGTAAGGGGCGAGCGCGCTCGCGACGGCGCCGATGATCTCCGCTGTGGCGAGCATGCCGATCTTGATCGCGTCGATGCGCACATCGCCCAGGAGCGTGTGGATCTGCTCGGCCACGAATTCCGCGGGCACCTCGTGCACCCCGGTCACCCCGGTCGTCGCCTGGGCGGTGAGCGCGGTTATTACCGCGGTGCCGTAGGCGCCCAGCGCGGTGAACGTCTTCAGGTCGCCCTGGATCCCCGCTCCACCGGAGGGGTCGGATCCCGCGATCGTCAACACGGCGGGCGGGTGGGGAGGGGTAGTGGTGCGTGAAGACATAACGTCCCTTCGCTAGTACGAACTAGATCAGGTTCAACGGGTCTCATCTCTCAGCCGCCGTAGCAGCACCCCGCGTCGGAGTTCACTATAGACGCTCGCGCCGTGCCGGATCCGCTCCCGCATGTGCGTGGGGTCACACGAGCTCGGCTCCCGCGTCCGCAGGCGCCATTGCCCGCGGGGTCTGGCATATAGTGAGGGGCGACGCGGGGTGCCGCGCCGGCGAAGGCCGTGGCTGAGAAGACACCCGTTGAACCTGATCTAGCTAGCACTAGCGAAGGGACGTTGTGAACGCTCTCGTTTCGAGGCACGGCTTCCTCACCTACCTGCGGTGCCCACGGCCGCTCGTGGGCACGTGTGCTGCCCCGGGCCCCACCGCGTCCCGCGCGGAGAATCCCCGCGCGGAGCCACTAGGAAAGGTACCCACATGCATACCCATGTTCCCCTCGGCCTCGGCGAGCAGATCACCCTCGTCACCGGCGGCGCTCGCGGCCTCGGTCGGCGAATCGTCGAGGCGTTCCTGCGGGAAGGGGCGCGAGTAGTGATCAACTTCCACTCCTCGCAGCACGCGGCCCACGAGCTCGCCCGGTCCCGCCCCGATACGGCCCTCGCGATCGGAGCGGACGTGCGCGACCGCAGCGCGGTGAACGCGATGTTCGCCCGAGCCGAGGAGCACTTCGGGGCACCGGTGACGACGGTGGTCAATAACGCGCTCGTGAACTTCTCCTTCAACGGCGATGCGCGTTCCCGGGCCGATGCGATCGCGTACTCGGAGTTCGCCGAACAGTTCGAAGGATCGATCCGCGCAGCGGTCAACACCACCCAGGCCGCCCTGCCGGGCTTCTCCCGCGCGGGATCGGGCCGGATCATCAACATCGGCACGAACCTCTTCCAGGACCCGGTGGTGCCCTACCACGACTACACGGCGGCGAAGGCGGCGCTGCTCTCCCTCACCCGCACCTTCGCCGCTGACCTCGGGCCGGAGGGGGTGACCGTGAATATGGTCAGCGGCGGGTTGTTGCGCACCACCGATGCGAGCCGCGCCACCCCCGAGGCGGTGTTTGACGCGATCGCCGCAGCGACCCCGCTGCAGTCGGTGACGACCCCGGAGGCGTTCGCGGATGCCGCGCTCTTCTTCGCCTCCCCGTGGGCGCGGGCGGTGACGGGCCAGAACCTCGTCGTCGATGGCGGGTTGGTGAAGGACTAGCGACGGCAAGCGCCCCAGGGGGCGTCTCGGGTGGTGAGACGATCGCCGCCATCCGAGACGCCCGGGGCGGATCTTGGAGCGGTCGGGGGCGAGCGGTGATTCTCATAGGGCATCAGTAACACCACGAAGGAGTCCCCATGAGGATCACGTCCCGCCGAATCGTTCAGGCAACTGCCGCGCTTGCTGCTGCCGCGATGATGGCCGCGTGTAGCTCCTCTGCGGCCTCCGAATCCGAACAGGAGGAGGGCGGCACCCTGACCTACCTGGAGTTCGATGCGCATACGACGTTGTACCCGCCGGAAGGGGGCAAGTACCAGAACGGGGGGATCATCAACAACATCGGTGACCGGCTCGTCTACCAGGATCCGGAGACCCTCGACTTCGAGCCGTGGCTCGCCACGGAGTGGGAGGTGAATGACGACGCGACCGAATTCACCTTCACCCTGCGCGAGGACGTGACGTTCTCTGACGGCGCCCCGCTCACCGCGGAGGTGGTAGCGGCGAACTTCGACCTCTACGGGCAAGGCGACTCGGGCCGCGCGCTCATCGTTTCCGAAGCGGTGAACAATTACGAATCCTCGGAAGTGATCGACGAGCACACGGTGAGGTTCCACTTCACCGACCCTTCGCCGGGGTTCTTGCAGGCCACCTCGACGATCAACTCCGCGATCCTTTCCCCCGACACGATCGAGTTCGCCCACGAAGGGTTCGGCCCCGGGAACGCGGTCAACGTCATCGGCACCGGGCCGTTCGTCATCGACAGCGAGGACATCGGGACCTCCCTCACCCTCACCGCCCGGGAGGACTACGACTGGGCCCCGGCCTCCCATCCCCACCAGGGCCGCGCCCAGATCGACGAGATCCAGATCCAGGTGCTCCCGGAGGACTCGGTGCGCATCGGCGCCCTCACCTCGGGTCAGGGGCACATCGCTCGCCAGATCGGGGCGAAGGACGAACAACGGGTCCGCGATGCCGGGGCGGAGATCGTCGCCGCCGCGACCCGCGGGGTGAACAACTCCCTCAACTACCGGATCGGCTCCGACATCCTCTCCGACGAACGCGTGCGGCAAGCGATCAGCGCCGCGGTCGACCGGGAAGAGGTGGTCGAGACGATCTTCACCGACAGCTACCCGCTGGCCACCGGAGTGCTCGCCTCGAGCGCGCTCGGGTACCTGGACACCTCACAGAGCTATTCGCACGATCCGGAAGCGGCCCGAGACCTGCTGGAGGAGGCGGGCTGGGAAGAAGGTGCGGACGGGATCCGGGAGAAGGACGGCGAGAGGCTCACCCTCGTCGTCAACGAAGCCGCACCCCAGCCGCGCTCCTTCGACGTCGTCACCCTGCTCTCCCAGCAACTGCGGGAGGTGGGAATCGACCTCGAGGTGCTCCGGGCCGACGCCGGCACGTTCGCCGAGGCGATCAAGGATCCGAACCGGGTGCAGATCTACCACTCGATGGTCGGGCGCACGGATCTCGACGTGATCAAGAGCCAGTTCCACTCCGAGAACCGCAACGTGCTGCTCAACCGGGACCCCGCCACCGGGGAGATCACCGATCCGGAACTCGAGGAACTCCTCGAGGCGGTCGCCTCCGAAGCCGATGGCGAGGCCCGGGTCGAGAACTCCCAAGTGGTGCAGGACTACCTCACCGACAACACCTACGTGCTGCCGCTCTTCGAAGAGCCGCAGGTGTTCGGCGTGAATCCGGGCGTGGAAGGCTTCGACACCGAATCCGTGGGCCGGCCGAGTTTCTACGGAGTCAGCCTTGACGGCTGACCCGGCAGCAGTCGAAACTCCCGCCGGTCCCCGGCGGCCGGGCGGGGCGCTCACGCGGCGCCTCGCCCGCCGGCTCGCGCAGGCCCTCGTCGTCCTGCTGGCAACCTTCACGGTGACCTTCATCCTCCTGCAGGTGATGCCCGGGGATTCACTGATGATCCGGTTCGAGAACCCCGAGCTCGGTCTCTCCCCGGAAGAGATCGCCCACCTGCGGGAGGCCTACGGGGCGGACCGGCCGGTGATCCTGCAGTTCTTCACCACCCTCGGCGCCTTCCTCACCGGCGATTTCGGGTATTCGATCGCAACCGGAACGCCCGTGTCCGAGCTCCTCATCGACGCTTTGCCCGGTACGGCCGCGCTCGCGGGAACAGCATTCCTCGTTGCGGTGCTCCTCGCTGGTGTGATCACGCTGATCGGCGCGACCCGCCGGTTCGGGTGGATCTCGCACGCGTTCGCGAACCTGCCCTCCCTGTTCGTCGCCGTGCCGGTGTTCTGGCTCGGGATCATGCTCGTGCAGATCTTCTCTTTCCGGCTCGGGTGGATCTCGGTCATCGCCCCCGGGCCCGTCGAGGGCCTCATCCTGCCCGTGCTCACCATCGCCGTGCCCATCTCCGCCCCGATCGCCCAGATCCTGCTGCGAAGCATGGACGAGGTGCGCACCGCCCCGTTCATCACCGTCGTGCGCGCCAAGGGCGCACCCGACTCGTGGATCCTGTGGCGGAACGTGTTCAAGAACGCCCTCCTGCCCACGGTCACCGTTGCCGGGGTGCTCTTCGGCGAACTCGTCGGCGGCGCCGTCGTCACCGAAACCATCTTCGGGCGCAGCGGCATCGGCCGGATCGCCGAACAGGCGGTCGCCAACCAGGACACGGTCGTGCTCCAGGCGGTCGTACTGCTCACCGCCGCGGTATTCGTCGTCGTCACCCTCATCGTTGATCTCCTGTACCCGGTGCTAGACCCCCGGTTGCGGACCTAGGAGAGAACCCCATGTCATCCCTCGCGCGCCCGTTGAAACTTCCCCGAGCCGCGGCCTCCGCCCGGCTTCGCCGCCGCAGAGTCGTCGTGCCGTGGCTCGTGCTGGGCCTCGCGTTCGCAGCCGCGCTCGTACCCGGAATCTTCACCAGTTACGACCCGATCGCCGGTTCCGGCGCGGCGCTGCAGGCACCCAGCCTGGAACACTGGTTCGGCACGGATGCCACCGGCCGAGACGTGTTCACCCGGGTCGTGCACGGGGCGGCGAACTCGCTGAGCGCGGCGGTCATCGCCGTCGCGGTGGGCCTGAGCGCCGGCTCCGTGCTCGGACTGCTCGCCGGCAACGCCGGCGGCGCACTCGACGCGATCATCATGCGCGGGGTCGACGTGCTGCTCGCGATCCCCAGCCTCCTGCTCGCCCTGAGCATCATCATCCTGCTGGGATTCGGGCCGGCCCAAGCCGCCGTGGCCGTCGGGGTCACGTCGATCGCCGCCTTCGCCCGCCTCATGCGTTCCCGCGTCATCGAGGTGCGCGCGAGCGAATACGTCGAAGCCGCCTACGCCTCCGGCGGGCGCACCCTGGGGGTCGTGTTCCGACACATCCTGCCCAACTCCCTCACCGCGGTGCTCGCGCTCGCGGCACTGCACCTGGGGACGGCGATCCTCGCGATCTCCACCCTCGGCTTCCTCGGCTACGGGGCGCCGCCACCGACCCCCGAGTGGGGGTTGATGATCGCCGAGGGCCGCGACTACGTCGCCACCGCCTGGTGGCTGACCACGCTGCCCGGGCTCGTCGTCATCGCCGTCGTCCTCGCCGCCAATCGCCTGAGCTCGCACCTGGGGAGAACCCGATGAACGTCCTAGAAATCAACAACCTCAACGTCGCCTACAGCCACCAGGTCGTCCACGACGTCTCCCTGAGCGTGAAGGCTGGCGAAACGGTCGCGCTCGTGGGCGAATCCGGATCGGGGAAGACCACCACCGCCCAATCAGTGCTCGGGCTCCTCCCGCGCGGGGGCCGGATCCTCTCCGGGAGCATCCGCCTGTCCGGGACGGAGATCGCCGGATGGTCCGATCCGCGCATGGCCGCGATCCGCGGCCCCCGCATCGGGTGGGTGCCCCAAGACCCGGGTAACTCGCTCAACCCGGTCAAGCGGATCGGGGAATCGCTCGCGGAAGTGATGCGGATCCACAAGCGAGGCACGCCGGAGCAGATCCGCACCCGCGTCGTGGAACTCCTCGAACGGGTGGGGATCCCCCAGCCCGGGGCCCGCGCCCGGCAGTACCCCCACCAGCTATCCGGGGGGATGAAACAGCGCGTGCTCATCGCCTCCGCGATCGCGCTCGCCCCGGAACTCATCATCGCCGACGAAGCGACGAGCGCCCTCGACGTCACCGTTCAGAAATCCATCCTCGACCTGCTCGGCGACCTCCGCCGCGAGCAGGGCACCTCGATCCTCCTCGTCACGCACGACCTCGCCGTGGCGGCCGACCGCGCCGCACAGATCGCCGTGCTCTCCCAGGGGCGGATCGTCGAGGCGGGCCGGGCCGCGGACATCCTCACCAGGCCGCGGGAGCCCTACACCCAGGCCCTCATCGCCGACGCTCCCGCCTTCACCTCCAGCCCCCGGGCGCCGCTCCCTGCGGAACCGGCCGCGGAGCCGGTGATCGAGGTGCGCTCGCTGGTGAAAGAATTCACGGTCGGGGGAGCGCCGCTGCGGGCGGTGGACGACGTCTCCTTCCGAGTCGCCCCCGGCACCACCCACGCGCTCGTCGGCGAATCCGGCTCGGGAAAGACGACGACGGCGCGCGCGGTCATGGGATTCACCCCGCCGACATCTGGCACCGTGAGCGTCGCGGGCGAGAATCCGCACCGCCTCGGCAAGGCGGCGCTGCGTCAATGGCGCGCACAGATCCAGATGGTCTACCAGAACCCGTTCTCCTCGCTCAACCCCCGGCACACGATCGAACAGATCGTCGCCGAGCCGCTGCGGAACTTCCAGCCCGCGCCCCGCCGCGAGCGGCAGGAACGCGTCGCGGAACTTCTCGATGCGGTCGCCCTGCCCGCCGACCTCGCCGGGCGCCGACCCGCGGAACTCTCCGGCGGGCAACGCCAGCGGGTGGGGATCGCCCGGGCGCTCGCCCCCCGCCCCCAGGTGCTTGTGCTCGACGAGGCGACGAGCGCGCTCGACGTCACCGTTCAGGCGCAGATCCTCGACCTGCTCGCCGACCTTCAGAAGGAGTTCGCGATGACGTATCTGTTCATCTCCCACGACCTCGCCGTCGTGCGGGCCGTGGCGGACACCGTGACGGTGCTCTCCCAGGGCCAGGCGGTCGAGAGCGGCCCGAGCGAGACGGTGTTCTCCGCACCCGAGCACCCGTACACCAAGGACCTCCTTTCCGCGATTCCCGGCAGATCCGCCTGGCAGGCCACCCTCAACCCGATCCACATCTGACCCCCGTCCCGCTGCCGGTGAGCCCCCGTAGACTAGAGAGTGACATGACGACCGACGAACCCCCGCACCCGACCCATGATCTCGTCATCATCGGCGGCGGACCCCGGGCGATCTCGCTCGTTGAACGCCTCACCGCCCGGCGCCCTGGGCAGCTGCGCATCGCCGTCATCGACCGGTTCGAGGTGGGCGCCGGGGCGACGTGGCGCACCGACCAGACTCCGCACTTCCTCAACAACACCTACGCCGCGCACACGACGATCTACCCCGACGAGTCCACCCCGCTCACGGGCCCGCTGACCCCGGGGCCGGATCTGACCGACTGGGCCCGCGCCGTCGCACGCGGACAGCCGCAACCAGCTGCCGATTCCGCGGCCGGTTGGCAGGCACCCGCCCGACCGGTGTGGGCGCTCGAGGAGGCGCGGGACTTGCAGCCGTGGTCGTTCCCCTCGCGCCGCTTGCAGGGCGTGTACTACCGCGAGCAGCTGCAGGAGATCCTCGCTCGGGGCGGGGTGCGGCTCGAGGCCGTGCTCGGCACCGCCACCGACGTGGAATCACATGGCGAACGGCGGACGGTTCGACTCGCAGACGGCCGGCAGTTCACCGCCCCGCTCGTCGTGCTCGCCCAAGGGATGGTGCAAGCCCGCACCGACGCCCGGACCGAGCGTTTCGCCGCCGCCGCGGCCACCCACGCGCTCACGTACATCCCCCCGGGGATGCCCTCGGAACGGGACTGGTCGATCCTTCCCGAGGGCGCGCCCGTGCTCACCGCCGGGCTCGGGGCGAACTTCTTCGACGTCATCACCCTCCTCACCGAGGGCCGCGGGGGGACGTTCACCGCCCGGAGCGGTCCCTTCGACCTCGCCTACCAGCCCTCCGGCCGGGAGCCCCGGTTCGTCGTCGGATCCCGCCGCGGGCTGCCCTACCGATCGAAGTCCTACTACGGGAACTTCCCACCCAGATACGTGCCGCAACTCGCGACCCCGGCATGGTTCGAGGTGGCAGGGGCGCGGAAGAACCAGGACTTCGCCCGGGACCTGTGGCCGCAGTTCCTGCGCGAGTTCACCGTCGCGCACCTCGCCACGCTCGCCGCATCGCGGCCCGGCCTCGTGCCCGGCATCGCCGCGGGGGACCGCAGCGAGTGGGAGGATCCCGCGACGGTGCCGCTCCGCCGCGAGGTGCTCGCCCGGATCGAACGGACGGAGCCGGAGGAACTCGCTCGGCTCGTGGAGGAATACCTCGCCGACACCGGGCCCGAGGACCGGCGGAACTTCACCTTCGATCCCCAGCGGCTCGACCGGCCCGACTGGGACGGGGCCGACGCCGTTGAAACGTGGGAGCAGTGGGTCCGCCGGTGGGTCGCGGCCGAACGCGCCTCGATCACCGAGCCGCTGCGCAGCCCGCGCGCCACGGTCAACCGCGCCATGGCGCTGCTGCGCGGCCAACTCGCCCGGATCGTCCGGGCCGGTGCGGTCGACGCCGCCTCGGAGCTGCGCGATATCGACGGCTGGTTCGCCGGGATCAGCCTCGCGCTCGCCTCCGGGCCGCCACCGGAACGGACGGCGCGCCTGCTCGCCCTCGTCGAGGCGGGGATCGTCGATCTGCTCGGGGAAAACAGCGAATTCGACGTCGACGGCGCCGCGCTCGTCGGGCGTTCCCCGGCCCGCGGGGAGGTCCATGCCCGGGCGTTCATCGAGACCCGGATGTCCAAGGGGGCCGTCGACGTCACCGACGACCCGCTCATCAACTCGCTCAAGTCCGCCGGCGCCGCCCGGTTGCACGCGAAGACCAGCGCCGCGGGCGAGCCCGTGCTCACCCGCACCCTCGACGTCACGCCCGGGGGATTCGCCCTCATCGGCGCCGACGGCGAAAGCGATCCGCGGGTGCGGGTGCTGGGGATCCCCGCGGGCGACGTCCAACCGGGTTCCGCGATCGGTGCGACCCCCGGCCTCCCCTCACCGCTGCTGGCGGGAGCCGACCTCGTCGCCGGGCAGGTTCTCGCGCTGCTGCCCGTTCAGGCCCTCGCCCCCGTGGGGTAAGAACGACCCCGCTCGACGGTCAACGTCACGGTCCCCGCCGCGGTCCGGCGCCGCCAGACCGTACCATCCGGACCGTCGGCAACGATCCGCCCCGCCACGACGAGCGGGTCCTGGTTCAGCGCGAGCAGCCGGGAGTCCGTGAGCACCCGAACCGGCAACGAATCGGGAGTGAGCCCGCGCAGGTCGGTGCCGATCATGAGGGGAGCGGCGAGCATCGCCCACATCGCCATGTGCGCGTAATCGAGGGTGGCGCGCGGGTCACGGTCGTCGGGAAACGCGCGCGATCCGGGGAGGTTGCCGATCTGGAGCATGTCCGGATCGCAGATCCGCCCGGGCCGGGTGGACCAGGCGACCCGCTCGGTGGCGCGGGCGATGCGGAAGATCGAGGCGGCGCTCGGTTGGATGTCGCCCGTGGTGCGCCAGGAGTTCGCGATCCGCGGCGCCCACCGCCACGGCTGGTACTTGCCGTACTCGCTGATGGAGAAGTGGACCTCCTGCTCCGCGGCGTCGATGAGCGCACTCATGTGCGTGAACGCTTCGACCGGGTCGAGCGCGTCCCGCCACAGCCGCCACGGGGAACCGGTGTTGATCGATCCCTGGCACCAGTCGTATTTCAGGTACTCCACGCCCCAGGAGAGCACCTGCTCCAGGTCCTCTTGCTCGCGTGCCCACGAACCGAGGTCTTCGCTCCGGGAGGCCCGTGGATCGAGCCGGGCAAGGGTCGCGCGGAGCCGGTCGAGGGGGCATCCACACCGCCGGATGCCGTAGGCGTCCCAGATCTGTGCGCACGTGCGCCGGCCGGGCGCGAGGTAGAGCCCGAAGCGCAGCCCCCGGGAGCGGATCTCCTGCCCGAGGGCCGCCATCCCTGAGGGGAACCGCTCCGGGCACGCCCGCAGTTCGCCGTCCCCACCGCGGGTCGGCGCCTGCCAGCAGTCATCGACGACGACCGTGTCGTACCCCGCCTCGGCGAGTCCGAGGTTGATGAGCTGGTCCGCCTGGGCGAGGATCGCCGTCTCGTTCGCGTCATAACAGCGAAACGCGTTCCACGAGTTCCACCCCATCGCCGGGGTTCGCCGCCTCGAGAGCATCACTCCTCCATATCGCCCTCACCATCGTAGATCGCCCGCGCCCGCACCGGCAGCGCGGGGCCTGCGCGTTTCGATACCGGAGGGCCCGGGCACACGCAACCTGTTGGTGAGAACGAGCGCAGCCGATTATGGTGGGACCTATGGCGCGCTGGACTCCGTTGCAGTGGCCGGTTTTCAGGCAGGTGACCAAGGGCGACCTCCTGGGCCGGGGCTCAGCCGTGACCTCCCGCGCCACGGAGAACATCACGCCGCGAACGAAAACCGCCGACCGGGTCGTCCAGAGCATCTGCCCCTACTGCGCTGTGGGTTGCGGGCAGAAGATCTTCGTCAAGGACGAGAAGATCATCCAGATCGAAGGCGACCCCGATTCGCCCATCTCCCGGGGCCGGCTCTGCCCGAAGGGCGCGGCGAGCGAGGAGCTCGTCAACGCCGCGGGCCGGCAGACAAAGGTGTTGTACCGGGCGCCGAAATCCCGGCAGTGGCAGCGCCTGGACCGCGAGGTCGCGCTGGAGATGATCGCCGAGCGGTTCCTGCAGGCCCGGCGGCGCACGTGGCAGGAGGCGGACGAGGAGGGCCGGCTCCTGCGGCGCACCATGGGCATCGCCTCCCTCGGGGGCGCGACCCTGGACAACGAGGAGAACTACCTCATCAAGAAGCTCTTCACCGCGGCCGGGGCGATCCAGATCGAGAACCAGGCCCGCATTTGACACTCCTCCACGGTTCCCGGTCTGGGAGCCTCGTTCGGTCGTGGCGGTGCCACCCAGTACCTGCAGGATCTCGCGAACGCGGATTGCATCGTCATCCAGGGGTCGAACATGGCCGAATGCCACCCCGTGGGATACCAGTGGGTGACGGAGGCGCGCGCTCGTGGAGCGAAAGTCATCCACGTCGACCCCCGGTTCACCCGCACGTCGGCGAATGCGGACAAGCACATCGCCATCCGGGCGGGTAGTGACGTCGTGCTCCTGGGCGCGCTCATCAACTATGCGCTGGAGAACGACCTGTTCTTCCACGAGTACGTCGCCGCGTACACGAACGCGTCGATGCTCGTGCGGGACGATTTCCAGGGCACCGAGGATCTCGACGGGCTCTTCTCCGGCTTCGACGAGGACACGGGCACCTACGACAAGGCTTCCTGGGCGTACGCCACCGGCGACGACGGCACCCCGCTCCGGGATGAAACGCTCACCGATCCCCGCTGCGTGCTCAACGTCGTGCGGCGCCATTACTCCCGCTACACCCCGGACCTCGTCCAGGACGTGTGTGGGATCCCGGCGGACGATTTCGAGTACCTCGCCCGCGCCGTCACCGAGAACTCCGGGCGGGAGCGCACCACCGCGTTCTGCTACGCCGTGGGCTGGACCCAACACACCCTCGGCTCCCAGTTCATCCGCACCGCCGGCATCCTGCAGCTGCTGCTCGGGAACGTCGGCCGGCCCGGGGGCGGGATCATGGCGCTGCGCGGGCACGCCTCGATCCAGGGATCCACCGACATCCCCACCCTGTTCAACCTGCTGCCCGGTTACCTACCGATGCCGGTCGCCGGTGAGCACGACACCCTCCCCGAATATCTCGAAGCGTTCGGATCCAAGGATCAGAAGGGCTTCTGGGCGAACGCCGATGCCTACACCGTCAGCCTCCTCAAAGCCTGGTGGGGGGACGCGGCGCGGGAGGAGAACTCCTGGGCGTACGACTACCTGCCCCGGCTCACCGGCGCCCACGGCACCTACCAGACGGTGCAGGCGATGCTCCGGGGTGAGGTGGACGGGTACTTCCTCCTCGGCCAGAACCCCGCGGTCGGATCGGCGAACGGGCGGATGCAGCGGCTCGCGATGGCCAACCTCAAATGGCTCGTCGTCCGGGACCTGAACATGATCGAATCGGCGACGTTCTGGAAGGACGGGCCCGAAATCGCCACCGGGGAACTCACCCCCGAGGACATCGACACCGAGGTGTTCTTCCTGCCCGCCGCGAGTTACGCCGAAAAGTCCGGATCCTTCACCCAGACCCAGCGGTTGCTGCAGTGGCGCCACCAGGCCGTCGCCCCGCCCGGGGAGGCGGACTCCGAGCTCGCGTTCTTCTATAAACTCGGCGCGCTCATCCGCGAGAAGCTCCAGGGTTCCGACGACATCCGTGACCGCCCGCTGCTCGACCTCACCTGGGATTACCCCACCGATGAGAGCGGCGACCCCGACCCCGAAGCGGTGCTCGCGGAGATCAACGGCTGGCACCTCACCGACGCCGCGGGCACGGCCGCGAGCGTGCGGCCCGGCACCCCGCTCGATGCGTTCACCCAGATGCGCGCCGACGGGTCGACCGCCGGCGGGTGCTGGATCTACACCGGGGTGTACGCGGGTGGGATCAACCACGCCGCGAACCGTACACCCGGCCGGGACCAGGGGCCCACCGCCCTGGAATGGGGATGGGCGTGGCCCGCGAACCGGCGGATCCTGTACAACCGGGCCTCCGCGGACCTCGAGGGCAAGCCGTGGAGTGAGCGGAAGAAACACGTGTGGTGGAGCGAGCAGGACGGCGAGTGGACCGGCGTCGACATCCCCGACTTCGTCGCGAACCTCCCCCCGGGCACGGTTCCGGACCCGGGGGCGCAGGGGCCCGCGGCGCTCGCGGGCGACGACCCGTTCATCATGCAGGCCGACGGCAAGGGCTGGCTGTACGCGCCCTCCGGTCTCCTCGATGGGCCGCTGCCGACCCATTACGAACCGGTGGAATCCCCCGTGCGCAACGCGCTGTACTCCCAGCAACACAACCCGGCCCGGATCATGCTGCCCGACGAGGCGAATCCGACCGCCCCGGACGCGACCGATCCCGGCTCCCGTGTCTATCCGTACGCCTTCACCACCTACCGGCTCACCGAGCACCACACCGCCGGCGGGATGAGCCGGTGGCTCGGCTACCTCTCGGAGCTGCAGCCGGAGATGTTCTGCGAGGTCTCTCCCGAGCTCGCCGCGGAGCGCGGGCTGAGGCACGGGGAATGGGCGACGATCATCTCCGCCCGCACCGCGATCGAGGCCCGGGTGCTCGTGACTGACCGGGTGAAACCGCTGCAGGTGGGCGGGCAGACGGTGCACCAGATCGGGCTGCCCTACCACTGGGGCGTGGGAAGCGATGCGATCGTCACGGGCGACGCCGCGAACGACCTCATCGGGGTGACGATGGATCCGAACGTGCTCATCCAGGCCTCCAAGGCAGGCACGTGCGACATCCGCCCCGGGCGCCGCCCCCGCGGGCGGGCGCTGCGTGATCTCGTCGAGGACTACCAGCGCCGGTCCGGGGCGAGCACGGACCCGCCGAAAGGCACTCACCTCGCCCACGAAAACCCGGAAAGGAGAGCGTGATGGGCCAATTCTTCGGGTCGATCGACCCCGCCGCCGATTCGGGGTGGACCGGGGGAGACCCCCGCAAAGGTTTCTTCACCGACACCTCCATCTGCATCGGATGCAAGGCCTGCGAGGTCGCGTGCAAGGAGTGGAACGAACTCCCCGCGGATTCCGATGGGCTGCTCGGCTCCTCCTACGACAACAGCGGCGAGCTCGGGGCCGACACCTGGCGCCACGTCGCCTTCATCGAACAGGACGCCGATCGGATCGCCGAGGCCCGCGAATCCGGGCGCCGGCTCGTCAACCTCGGGATGCCGGCGCTGCCGTCCCAGCAGGCGGGCGGGGCGCCCGGCGCCGGCGGGGGAGTGGACCTCCTTTCCGATCCGCACGCGCATGACGCCGAGCCCCCCGCCGATCTGCGCCCACCCGACACCCCAGAGTTCCGTTGGCTCATGTCCTCCGACGTGTGCAAGCACTGCACGCATGCCGGCTGCCTCGACGTATGCCCCACCGGGGCGCTGTTCCGCACGGAATTCGGCACCGTCGTCGTCCAAGACGACATCTGCAACGGCTGCGGGGTGTGCGTGGCGGCCTGCCCCTTCGGCGTGATCGATCGCCGCTCCGATGGCACCGCCGCCCCCGGCGAGCGCGGTGCCCAGAAGGGCGGGGGCATCGCCCAGAAATGCACGCTGTGCTACGACCGGCTCACCGACGGGCAGACCCCCGCGTGTGCCCAGACCTGCCCGACGACGTCGATCAAGTTCGGCGACCGGCAAGAGATGGTGGAAACGGCGAAGGAGCGGGTGGCGGAGCTGCACGACCAGGGCATGACCGAGGCGCGGCTGTACGGGGCGAACGACTCCGACGGCGTCGGCGGCATCGGGTCGGTCTTCCTCCTGCTCGACGAGCCCGAGGTGTACGGGTTGCCGCCGGATCCGCAGGTGTGCACGAAGACCCTTCCCCGTAACTATGGGCGCGCGGGCCTCGCCGCGCTGGGGATGCTCCTGTCCGCGGCGATCGCGTTCCGGGGGCGCCGGTGACCACCTCCGAGTTCGACTCCTTCCGCCCACCGGAGCGGCGCCGCCGCCGAGGCGGAGCCCATGCCGGCCGCCGCAAGGGCGGTGGCCGCCGCGGCGCGGACGGTTCCCGCGAGATGGCGATGGTGCCCGAGGCGGAGTTCTCTTCCTACTACGGGCGCCCGATCGTCAAACCCGCGCCGTGGGAGGACGAAGTGGCCGCATACCTGTTCCTGGGCGGGCTCGGCGCGGGCTCGGCGCTCCTCGCCGCCGGGGCCCAGCTCACGGGCAACGTGACCCTGCGCCGGAACACCCGCTTCGCCGCGCTCGCCAGCGCGGGACTGGGAACCGTCGCGCTCATCCGCGACCTCGGGCGCCCCGAGCGGTTCCTGCACATGCTCCGAACCGTCAAGCTCACCTCCCCGATGAGTGTGGGCTCGTGGATCCTCGTGACCTTCTCCACCGGCGCGGGCGTGGCCGCGGCGGGGGAAGTGGACCGGCTCACCGGGCACCGGGTCCCGTTGGGTAGCCTTCGCGGCGCCGTCGAATTCGCGGAACGGGCGGGTGGGATGCTCGCCGGGTTCCTCGCCCCCGGCCTCGCCGCCTACACCGCCGTGCTGCTGACGAACACGGCAACTCCTACCTGGTCGGGGGCGCGCGAGCACCTGCCGTTCGTATTCGCCGGCTCCGCTAGCCTCGCCGCCGGGGGGCTCGCGATGATCACCACCGGAGTCGACGCCGCTGGACCTGCCCGCAGGCTCGCCCTCGCGGGCACCGGCGTGGAGCTCCTCGCCGCCGAGGTGATGCTGCGTTCGATGGATGAGACCGAGGCAGAGCCCCTCCGGGAAGGGCAAGCGGGCCGGATGCTCGCGATCTCGAAGGGGCTCGCGGTTGCGGGCGGGGCAGGAACGCTCCTCGCGGGGTGGGCCGCGAGTGGGGGCAGACGGAGGCGTTGGTCGCGTGCGATCGCCGTCGCGTCCGGCGCCGCGCTCGTCGCCTCCTCCGCGCTCAACCGGCTCGGGGTGTTCCGGGCGGGAATGGTCTCGGCCAACGATCCCCGCTACACCGTCGCGCCGCAGAAGCGGCGCCTTGCTCGCCGCCGGCGCCGGGGCGAAACGGGCGACTCCATCACCACGAGCGAATAATGGACGCGCGCCCCGGACCGGGCCGCCCTCACGGCGCTGTTTCGCATGTCGAAACCTGCTGTTCGCTAGCCGGATATTTGATAGGTTGTGGGCTAGCGGGCCACTCGGCACGATGGAGTGTGGACGGTGAGGTGGCGTGAGCGAAAGGAAACCGCGATGAGTGATGATGGAAAGCAGATCGTCGTAGGCTACGACGGCTCTGGGGAGAGCAAGGCAGCGATCCATTGGGCGGCAGCGGTCGCGCAACGCCGTGGTCGGCCCCTTCTTGTTGCCAGTGCTGCCGGAATCGATCCGGGCTCCCAACAGGTGAACACCGCCCGACGGCTCTCGGAGGAGGGCGCCGCCCTCGCGAAGAAGCACGCCGATATCACGGTGAGCGCGGAAAGTCCCGGGGCCGGCGCCGTCGCCACGCTCGTCGGGCTCTCCAAAGAAGCCGAACTCGTCGTCATGGGTAACCGCGGTCGGGGGCGCCTGCGTGGCGCGCTGCTGGGTTCGGCCGCGTTCTCCGTGGCGATCCACGCGGAGTGCCCCGTGGCGATCACCCGGGACACGATCCGCCCCCTGCCCTCATCGGAGTACCCGATCGTCGTCGGATCCGACGGCTCTCCCGCAAGTTCCGCTGCGGTGGAGGAGGCCGGCCGCCTCGCCTCCCAGACCGGCGCCAACCTCAAGATCGTTGTCGCCTACGACGCGCCCTCAAACGCGCCGTGGTTGATCGCGCACTACCCCGAGGAGGTGAAGGGCGGTTCGGAGCAGAACGTGTGGACGCGGCAGGTCTTCGACCCCGACCTCGACGGCACTTCCGGTGAGCAGCGGCAACGAGAAGCCGCGGGCATCGCCCACGAGGCGGCGGACCGGGTTGCGCAACGGTACCCCGAGGTTCCCATCGACCTCGTCGTCATCTCCGGCCGGCCCGAGCGGGCGATCGTGGATGCGGCGGACGAGGCGAGCCTCATCGTCGTCGGGGCGCGCGGGCGCGGCGACTTCGCGAGCCTCCTGCTCGGGTCGGTGAGCCGCGACGTCATCCAGCACGCCGACTGCACCGTCTACGTCGTCCGGTAGTCCCAGCGCCCGGCGGAAACTACCGAGGGGCCCACGATGAGTGAGAGGTCAACACCTGGCAGCGGCGCCGGTCTGCCCGGTGATGGCACACCCGTCGCGGTATTCTGGCGCCGAGCTCGCGCCCAGGATCCTGGGCTTCCCGAGCAGCCGGACGATGCGTGGGCGTTTGGTGTCACTCCCGCGCACGCCGAAGAGCTGCTCGCCCTGGTACTCGAAGGTGTCAAGACGGCGACATCGTCCTCGGGCTGGGACTACCCCGAGCCCGCTACCGCACCGCAGATTGGCGACGTGAGCGTGATCCTCGATGGAGAGGGCATGCCCGGAGCAGTGATCGAAACGACCGACGTGAAGACCTGTCCTTTCAATGAAGTCACGGAAGCGCACGCATACGCCGAAGGGGAAGGGACGCGCAGCCTAGGGGAGTGGCGTGAAATCCACGAGCGGTTTTGGCAGCAACACTCCGCCCGCGGTTTCGCTCCCGAGATGCCGGTGCTATGCGAAAGATTCGTGCTTCGTTTTCCGCGCACGCGCGATTAACCGGTGGGAGACCTGCCGCCGAAAGCTGAGACGTCCGGGGCCGGGATGTGAAACTTGCCTGCGGGGCGCCTACACTCGGGAGCGAGCTCCTTATCTCGAGCTCACGACGGGAAGGCCTTCATGTCTGAATCATCACACGTAAAGCGCGGCGTCGCGGATCACCTCACCGGCGGGGTGATCATGGACGTCGTCACCGCCGAACAGGCGAAGATCGCCGAGGACGCGGGCGCGATCGCCGTCATGGCCTTAGAGCGGGTCCCGGCGGATATCCGCGCTCAGGGCGGGATCTCCCGCGCGAGCGATCCCGACATGATCTCCTCCATCGTCGGAGCCGTCTCGATCCCCGTGATGGCAAAAGTGCGCATCGGCCACTTCGTCGAAGCCCAGGTGCTCGAGGCCCTCAAGGTCGACTTCATCGACGAATCCGAGGTGCTCAGCCCTGCCGACTACGCCAATCACATCGACAAATGGGCGTTCCGTACCCCCTTCGTCTGTGGCGCGACGAACCTCGGCGAAGCATTGCGCCGCATCGCCGAAGGCGCCGGGATGATCCGCTCCAAGGGCGAGGCAGGAACGGGCGATGTCTCCAACGCCGTCACCCACATGCGCCAGATCCGCCGGGAAATCGCTCGGCTCGGCGCGTTGCCGGCGGACGAACTCTACGTGGAGGCGAAAGAACTGCAGGCCCCGCTCGAACTCGTGCAAGAGGTGGCTCGCGCGGGCAAGCTTCCCGTCCCGCTCTTGAGCGCCGGCGGGATCGCGACCCCGGCGGACGCCGCCCTCATGCGTCAACTCGGCGCCGAAGGCGTGTTCGTCGGCTCGGGCATCTTCAAATCCGGTAACCCGACCCAGCGGGCCGAAGCGATCGTCAAGGCCGCCGCGAACTACGACGACCCCGAGGTGATCGCCGAGGTCTCCCGCGGGCTGGGCGAAGCGATGGTCGGCCTCAACGTCGATGACGAGCCCGTCCCGCACCGACTCTCCGAGCGGGGCTGGTGACGCAGCTCGGGCCCGGGCAGTCAGAGGACCGAGAACTCCTCGCCCACGCGGATCCGCGCCTCGCCCTCCTCGTAGTCGGTGCCCGTTCGGGGTAGCAGCAACACCCCGAACACCGGCTCCGCCTGCCCGAGATCGCGCGTGAGACTCTGCAACACCCGCAGATCCCGCTCCCCGGTGTCGGGGTTCGCGTTGATCGCCAAACACCGCACGATGGGCGCTTGAACGTCGAATTCCTGCTCCCCGATTCGCACTCGGCGGCCAACCAGGTCCCGCTCCGCCCACGCGGGCAGTCCCTCGATCGCGATATTCGAACGGAAGCGCTGCTCGTCCACCGGCGCGCCCATCACGCGGGAAAGTTCGGCCAGGCTCGAGCGGGAATGGGCCGCGAGAAAGCCGCGCGGCCGATCCTGGAAGCGGGGCTCGCGGCCGTCACCGACGAACGCCAGCGGCAGTTTCCCCGCCAGACGCCGCCCCTCGGGGGAACGTAGGAGGAAGTCCGTGACGTCCTGCTCCAGCCGGTGCTTCTCCGCCGGGAGATCCTCGCCCACTCGGTACGTGCCGATCTCGCCGCCGGGCCCGCGGAGGCGAATCTCCTCGGCAGAATGCTCCAGCCGCAGCCTCGCAAGGGAGGGGAAGTCCCGAAGGCACAGCCCATCCCCTTTTGGCCAATAGTCTCGCCCGTCTCGGGAGTCGGGCCTGGTCCCGTGCGGAAACCGGAGACTCCACACCCGATCCCCTTTCGCGCGCCCGCGCGCGGTTATCGTCAATTCGCCCCTCGGCTCGGGCGTGAAGCCCTTGACCGGGTACCGGTACAGCGCAGCGACGCGGGCGCGATCGATCACAGAACGAACAGCCTTTCCGGATTCGCATACACGTTCATGTTCTCCCCGCGCATGAACCCTGCCAGAGTGATCCCCGATTCCTCCGCCATCTCCGCGGCGAGGGAGGACGGCGCCGACACCGCCCCGAAGACGGGGATCCCGGCCATCGCCGACTTCTGCACGAGCTCGAAACTCGCCCGCCCGGAGACTTGTAGCGCCGTTTCCGCAAGCGGCACCCGCCCGTTGAGCGCTGCCCACCCGATGACCTTATCGACGGCGTTGTGGCGCCCCACGTCCTCACGGACGGCGAGGAGTTCGCCATCGTATGTGAACAGCCCTGCCGCGTGGGTGCCCCCCGTCTTGTCGAACACCGCCTGCTGCTCGCGAAGCCGCCCCGGGAGCGAGGCGAGGAGCTCCTGGGCGAGCGGGGCGGAATCGGCGCTGATGTCATAGGGGGAGACGGTTCGTACGGAATCAATGCTGTCCTTTCCGCAGACCCCGCAAGCGCTGGTGGTGTAGAAGGAACGCGGCGCGGGGGCAGGGACCGTGAGGGAAAGGTCGAGCACGTTATACGTGTTCTGGTCACCACCGCTGCCGGGCCCGCCGCAGTGGATCGCCGCCCGCACCTCCGCGCCGCGGGTGATCACGCCTTCGCTGAGGAGGAATCCCGTGGCGAGTTCGACATCGTGGCCGGGGGTGCGCATCGTGACGACGAAAGGTGCGCCATCAATTCTGATCTCCAGCGGCTCCTCAACGGCGAGGGTGTCCGGGCGCGTGCGTACCCCAGCGCCACTGAGCCGCTGGATCCGTCTGCGCGTGGTGACTCGCCCCATGCACCAACCATACGGCCAAATCGCCACCCCTTACTTATTGAGATCAGCGCGCGTACAGTGGAGAAACACTGCAGAGAGGGCGGTCGTTCCCCGCCCATCTGATTGGAGCCGCCTATGTACGTGCATGACACCTGCGGCCCGTAGCCGCGGGAAAACTCCAGGGGCAATGCTCGAAGAGCGCCGTATCGCTCCGTGAATCGGAACCCCGAGCAGGGACGATGACCTCCTCGCGGGGCCGAGCCTTCCCTAGCAGCCCCTCGAGAGTGAAATACAAGAGACTGCATTGCAACCGCCCACGGTGCCAGCCGGAATGACCGGGCTGGGATCGAGTGGGCGTCGAAAGATAGAGGAATACTCATGGCAGAAAACAGAGTCGTTTTTTATAAGGGCACCGGAGAAACCGCCGTCGAGGAGATCGACTACCCCAAGTTGGAGATCCCTCAGGAGGTGGCGGATTGGTTGCAGATTCCGCCGGCTGCGCCCCACGCGGCCGTCCTCAAGGTCGTCACGACCAACATCTGCGGCTCCGATCAGCACATGGTGCGCGGTCGAACCACCGCGCCCGTGGGTCAGACCCTCGGCCACGAGATCACCGGGGAAGTCGTGGAGACCGGTTCCGACGTGCTCTTCCTCAAGGAGGGAGACATCTGCTCGGTGCCCTTCAACATTGCCTGCGGTCGCTGCCGAATGTGCAACGAGGGCAAGACCGGGGTGTGCCTGAACGTCAACCCCGCCCGACCCGGCGCGGCCTACGGCTACGTCGACATGGGCGGCTGGATCGGCGGACAGGCGGAATACGTCATGGTGCCGTATGCCGATTTCAACCTGTTGAAGTTCCCCGACCGTGATCAAGCACTGGAGAAGATCATGGATCTGACCATGCTCTCCGACATCTTCCCCACCGGCTACCACGGCGCCTACACCGCCGGGGTGACGACCGGTTCGACCGTCTACGTCGCCGGAGCGGGCCCGGTGGGCCTAGCGGCCGCACACGCCGCCCAGGTGCTCGGGGCCGCCGTCGTCGTCGTCGGAGATATGAATGCCGACCGGTTGCGCCAGGCGGAGACCTTCGGTTGCGAAACCGTTGATCTCTCGAGTGGGAACAAGCTCCCCGACATGCTCGAGGAGATCCTCGGTGACCCCGAGGTGGACGCCTCCGTCGACGCCGTCGGTTTCGAAGCCCGCGGGCACGGACCGGACGCCGAGGAGGAACCCGCGACGGTGCTCAACGACATCATGGGCGCCACCCGCGTGGGCGCGGGCCTCGGTATCCCCGGTCTCTACGTCACCGGGGATCCCGGTGCAGCCGATGAAGGTGCTCGGGTCGGGCGGATCGGGGTCGAACTCGGTCTCGGCTGGTCGAAATCCCACTACTTCACCACCGGGCAGTGCCCTGTGAAGAAGTACAACCGGCAGCTCATGAACTTGATCCTGCACGATAAGGCGCAGATCGCGAAAGCGGTCAACGCCACGAAGATCACGCTCGACGAGGCGCCGGAGGCGTACGAGAAGTTCGACGCCGGGGCGGCGCACAAGTATGTCATCGACCCGCACGGGATGGTGAAATAGCAGGCAACGAGCCGCTGGGCCCGATCTACGAGCCCAGCGGCTTGGCCCCCACCGCGCACGTGTATCCGGTGCGGTAGCGCTCCCGGATCTCCGGGGTGATTGCGCCAGCGTTGATGATTTCCTGGAGCATCCGCGCGGAGGGTTTGATCGTGCGTTCCTGGGTCTCGTAGTCGACGTGCACGATCCCGAACCGGGGCACCTCCCCGAACGACCATTCCCAGTTATCCAAAAAACACCAGTGGTAGTACCGCTCGAAGGGTAACCCGGAGGCGGCCATCGCCGAGAGGTGATCGAGGAGGAAGGCCGGCCGGAAGTGTTCCAAGGCGAGCGAGCCGCCGCTCGGGCCGGTGAGTTCGGCCCGCCCGTTGTCGGCGCACCCGTTCTCCGTCACCCAGATCGGCACAGGATACTTCTCGTGCAGCCGGCGCGCGGTCTGCACGAGCCCGGCCGGGAAGATTTCCCACCCCATGTCGGTGAGCGGCACCCCGTCGAGCACTCCGTCGCTCGGCCCGGTCACGGCCGTGCGAGAGTAATAGTTCAGCCCGATCGCATCGGCGTAACGCCGGATCGGCAGCCCCACCGGGCGGCGCCCGAGCAGGGGTGAGAACCTCCCGGAGAACATCGCGTCTTCGATGATCTCGTGGAAAAGTAGTTCGTTGACGCGGGTGAACAGCCGGTGTAGCGGGTTCCCCGGATTCTTCGGAACGAACACGCGCACGTGGTGGGCGAAGGTGACCCGGGCGCGGCGGCCAGGAGCACCGCCGTCAACAATCTCATGAATGAGCAGGTAGGCGCGGCAATGCGCCTCGGCGAGGTTGCGCAGTACCTTGCGCAGTTTCCACCACGACACCTCACTGGGGGGCCCTTCCTTGAACAGGTAGGCCTGCACTGCGTAGACGTTCGGTTCGTTGATCGTGATCCAATCGGTCACGAGGTCCCCGAGGTGGGTGACGGCGGCGTGGACGAACCGCAGGAACATCTCCGGGGCATCGGGGTTGGTGAACTCCCCAAGCTCTTGGAACCACATCGGGTTGGTGAAGTGGTGCAGGGTCACCAGCGGCCGGATCCCGCGATCGAGGAGGTCGCGGATCTCCTCCCGGTAGCGGTCGAGCACGGCGAGGTCGAACTCCCCGGGGCGGGGTTCGATCCGCGCCCACTCCAGTCCGATCCGGGCGATCTGCATATCCAGTTCGCTCATGAGGGCGTTGTCCTCCCGCCAGCGGTTCCAGTGATCCGTGGCGCGCGCGGGCGTGGACCCATCGAGCACGTTGCCGGGCACGCGGGCCCAATCGTGCCAGTTGGTATCAACCTCACCCCCCTCGACCTGTAGGGCAGCGGAGGCGCTGCCGATGAGAAACTTCACGGGCTCGCAGCGGTTACTCATGGTCATAGTGTGCCAGTCGGCCAGCGAGCAGGTCCCTGCTACGACTCCCCACGTTCCTGGATGGTGAGCGTGACCGGGTCTGAGCTGGGGGCGACGGCGACGTGCAGAAGCCCGGTTTCGTCGTCCCACGCTACGCGTTCACCCCCGCGCACCACCGGATCCGTGAACTTCGCCGGCGGCAGATAGATCTCCGTCGGCGCGTCGATCGTCGCATCCGGGGTCATCTCCAACCGGAGCGTGCCCTCTTCCACGCCCCAGCGAATTGGTGTGCCCGCGACCGCCCGGGGATAGGGCCGGTTCAAAGCAGCGACGAGGTTGCGCGCCTCGCCATCCTCGTCATAGGGGCCCCAACTCCCCGCATCCCGCGACCAGTATGCGGTGCTGATTCCCGCCGCGCTCATCTCCGAGAGGACCGTTTCCACATACTCAAGCGCTCCCGGCCGCTCGGTGTTGAGCCCAAATTCACCGAGGATGATCGGTGCGTCGCCTAGTCTTGCGGAGGCATTGAGGGTGTTGTTGATCCACCCGTCGATGACCTTATCCACGAGTTCCGCGTTGGCACCCGTGTAATCCTCCCCGAGGTCGAGAGGATGCGGATAAAGGTGGGGGCAGAACGCGATCCGGTCCGACGGGTCGTTGATCTGCTGTAGCGACGTGGGGAGCCCCCAGTTGAAGCCCACGACCTGGGGCTCAATGCACACCCACGTATCTTCGTCGACTTCCCGAATCGCGTCGGTCGTGCGCTGATACAAGTCCGTAAGCGCGCCCGCCTCGAATGCTGGCCCCTGAACGGAACCCCCGTAACTTTCGTTCATGAGGTCGTAGGCGACGACGGCCTCGTGTTGCCCGAACCGCTCGGCCACTGCTCGCCACGCCTGAGCATAGTGCTCCATGAGCTCCGGGTGCTCACCGGTGGTGCCCCAAAAGTGGTCGAAAGCGCGCACGATCCCCGGGTCGAGGTAATGCAACTCCCACTGATCCCGCTCGATGATCGCTTTGCCGTCGGTGTATGTTGCCCATGCGGGAGCACCGTTGCCGATCTGCCCTTCGGCCAAGTCCTCGAAGGGCCCCCACAGGTCTTGATGCATATCCAACATGACGGCGTAGCCGCGGCTCGAGTACCAGCTCACCGCCTCTTCCAACCCGTCGAGATACTCCTCGTCGTATTGGCCCGGCTCTGGCTCTACAGCTCGCCAGGAGATGAGTAGTCGCACGAAGTTCGTGCCCATATCCTCGTGCTCGGCCTCAACGCCCTCCTCATCGATGTTCGGGAGACCGTCGGCGGAGGTTTTCGCCCCGCCATCAGTAGAGAAACCGTGCAAGACCAGTGCCCGGCCCTGCGCGTCGGTGATGAACCGGGGCGCAGTGTGCGGCGCCGACGGAACACCAGCCGCCACGGCTCCCGCGATGACGAGTACTGCGACACACGCGAGAAGAAACCGAATCCGCATTACCGCCGATCTGCCGATATGGTCAAGGATCATGCCTCACCGACGAAGCTATCTCCTCGCTATTCTCGCATTGGTTCTTCTCATGGTGGCGGTGGGCGCGCCGACACTACGTATTCCACTCCTCACCCATGCGGTCCTTCTCGCGATCCCGGCAGCGCTCGCGGTCCCCGCGGGAATCCCACCCATTTGGGTCCCCGGGGCGGAGCCGATGTTGTTGTGGACAGTGAATCTCCTCGCCGCTGCGCTGATGCTGCTTACTGCATGGCGATACATGGTGAAGCCGCGCGTTCCGCGGCTCTCTCGCGAGCACTCCGGGGATACCAGTGAGCGCGCCCCGGAGCGCGGTGGGTCGGGGCGCGGTGCCGCTCAGCCAGGTGCCACCGCATCGCGAGCACCTGGATCGGTCCTCTCCCGGGCCCTCGTCTGGCGGCGGGTCTGTATCGGCACGATCCTGGGGCTCGTCCTCGCTAACGTTCTGCGGGCAGTGCTGTGGACCTTCCTGACGGGTCCCTCTCTCACGATCTACGCAGCGACGGTGGGTCTCAGCGCGGTGCTGTCCGTGGTCGTGGGGGCGGTGCTGGGTGCGATCATTGGGGCGATCGCTGCTGCGGCAGCGCCGGCTCGCTGAACCTTCAACGCCCGTCGCTCCCGCCGACGGTCAGGAGCAGGAATATGCTGCTTTTCCGAGTTCGTGTCCCAGCGCATCGACAAGGTGTGGTCGGCGGAAGTCGTGCCCGGCGCCGCTGAGCGCGGCGGGAAGTACGCGCTGGTTCGCCAGGGCGAGTTCTTCGGCGCCCTCGGCTCCCAACAGCATGCGCGGACCAAACTGCGGAATCCGCAGGAGGGTGGGCCGGCGCAACACCGCACCCAGTGTCCTCGTCCACGTCGCATTGCGCGCGGGCTCCGGGGAGACGGCGTTGATCGGTCCGGTGATGCCCGGATCGACCAGCGCCCGGTGGTAGATGTAAACGAGGTCATCGAGACCGATCCAGGAAAGCCACTGGTCGCCGCTGCCGATCCTGCCGCCGAGGCCCGCGGCGAACAGGTGCCGCAGGAGCCCGAGCATTCCACCTGCCGCAGCCTGAACGACGCCCGTGCGCACGTTCACCACCCGCACACCGGCCGCCCGCGCAGGTTCCGTCGCGGCCTCCCACTCCGCGACGACGTCCGCGAGGAACCCGCTCCCGCGTGCGGACGTTTCCCTCAACACCTCATCACCGCGATCCGCGCCGTAGATGCCGGTGGCCGAGGCGCACACGAACGCCGGCGGCCCGCGATCGCCTGCGGGGCCGGTCCTGTTCTCCGCCGCGGACTTATCCGCCGCGGCCGTTGCGGCGAGGAGTTCTGCGAGTCTGCGCGTCGCCGGCACGCGGCTCTCCCGAATGTCCTGTTTGTGGGCCGCGGTGAACCGCCCTCCGATCGGCGCGCCGGCGAGGTGGACGAGCGCGTCGACTCCGTGCAGGAGATCGGGGTGGGGGTCACGCGGGTGCCACCGCCGCTCATCCGTCCCCCGAGGCGTGCCCCGTACGAGCCGGATCACGCGGTGCCCGCCCGTGGTCAAGAACGCGGCGAGCGCAGACCCGACGAGACCGCTACTCCCCGTCATCGCGACGGTGAGCGGCCCGCGCCCGGTGCGGTAGCGGTCAGCGAGCCGGTGCGCCGCGAGGTCGGCCGCGAGCTGCTCGTGGCGGTAGGTGAACATGGGCGTGAGCATCCGCGCGGGAACGTTCGTCTCGACGACGTCAGTCATCCGGCATTCCGGCTCCCCCGAGCGCCCGGTATCGCGGGGATCGAACTCGTGCGTGTGTTGCCAGTCGACCACCGCGCTCACCGGCCACGAAGCGGGCCCGCTCCGAACCAACGTGTCGGCGAACCGGCGGCCCTCGACGTATTTCGATGGCTCGTGCAGGGCAACCCACCTGAGCCCACCGGGCAGGGCGAGCACGGCGCGTCCATGGCGCAGTGAGCCCGCCTCGGAGGCGATGCGCGCGGCCATCCACGGCGGTTGTAGCCGCTGGAAGGCACCGGGGCGGGCGTGCCAGGCGAACACCTCGGCGCAGTCGGCTGGGAGGAGGGTCGAGAAGGTGAACCGCATGTCGCTCCAAAATCCGCGCTGGGCGCCGAACGGGGTCTAGATGCCCAATTCTCGTTGCAGAGCCACGGGATCCGTAACCGTCATCGTCGCGCCGGGGTGGCGCAGCCGCCCCCGCGGGTCGAGCGTTCGCACCGGTTCGTGGAAACAGATGCACAGCCCCTGATCGGGGTTCGTCGCGAACGTCACGCCGTGATCGGCGAACGACAAGTGGGCGGGCCCGGCCGTTTTGAGGAAGGCGTAACCGCCGGTGAGGGTAGTCTCCCGGATGTTCTCCCGCGGTGTGCGCAGGCGCCAGGGGCCGAACCTCACTCGCAGTTCCGCCTCCGTCACCTCCACCCACGCACGCGAAGGCGTGACCGTGAACGGCAGGGCAGCGGCTCGATAGGAGGGGGTGAACCGGAACCGGTGGATCATCGGGACTCCTCTTCGGGGCGGCGGTGGAACTCATTGGGCCAGCCGTTCCGCCAGTGGTCAACCCCTAGCGGGTTCGATCACCACGCGAGTAAACGTTCGGGGGCTCTCAATCGGTGATCCGCTTCGAGGGCCACCAGAGGCGGTGGCCCAGTTCATGCCCGAGCGCGGGAACGAGGATCGAGCGCACCACGATCGTGTCGAGCAGCACCCCGAACGCCACGATGAACGCGACCTGCAGCAGGAACAGGATCGGAATGACCGACAGCGCGGCGAACGTGGCCGCGAGCACGAGCCCCGCGGAGGTGATCACCCCACCGGTGATCGCCAGTCCGCGACGGATGCCCTCATGGGTCCCGTGGCTGAGGGACTCCTCCCGCACGCGCGTCATGAGGAAGATGTTGTAATCGATCCCGAGCGCCACGAGGAAGACGAACCCGTACAGCGGCACCGCCGGATCCGCCCCCGGCATCTGGAACACGTGGTTGAAGACGAGCGCGGAAACGCCGAGCGCGGAGCCGAACGAGAGCACCACGGTACCGATGAGCATGAGCGGGGCGATCACCGAGCGCAACAACAACATGAGGATCGCGAGGATCACCACTAACACGATCGGGATGATCAGCGTGCGGTCTCGGATGGAGGCGTTGTTGGAGTCCACGTCCGTCGCGCTCACCCCACCGACGAGCGTCTCGATTCCCGCGTCGGCGAACTCGGATCGGAATTGTTCGACGACGTCGCCCGCCTCCGTGGAGTCCGCGGCCACCGTGAGGGTCGCCTCGAGCAGCACGTCGCCATCGGAGACGGTCGGGTCCGGGGCCGGGGCCTCGGGCGGGCCGACGGGCTGGACGCCGTCCTCGGTCACCGGCGCACTGCCGCTCGGGGAGTCTGCGGCGGCCACTGTCACCGAGCCGACGTCCTCGTGCGCGAGCAGAGTGTCGGTGACGTCTTGCAGGTTCTCCTCGGCGGTGAGGATGTACATCGGGCTGCCCGAGCCGCCCGGGAAGTGTTCGCCCAGGACCTCTTGGCCATCGCGGGCTTCGGACTGGCCGAGCACGAGCTCGCTTTCGGGGACGCCATTGGCCTTGAGCTGCCCCACTCCCACGCAAGCTGCGAGGAGCACGACGATCGTGATGATCCAGATCGGGCGGGCGCGGCGGTCGACGAACTTCGGCAACCGCGCCCACACGCCCTTCGTGGGCAGGTGCGCCTCCGGATCCTGATCCGCAAGCAGTTGCGGGCGCTTCGGCCAGAACGCCACCCGGCCGAATGCCATGAGTAGCGCCGGTAGGAGGGTCAACGCGGTGAGCATCGCAAACACGATGCCGATGGCGGCGATCGGCCCGAGGTCGCGGTTCGACTGCAGTTCGCTCAACAGGAGGCACAGCAGGCCCGCAATCACGGTGCTTCCTGAGGCGAGGATCGCCGCGACGGAGCCCTTCCACGCCTCCTTCGTCGCCTCCCACCGCAGTTCGTGATCGCGCAGGGCCTCCCGATATCGCGCCACGTACAACAGCGAATAGTCCGTGGCCGCACCGATGACGAGGATGAACAAGATCCCTTGCGTCTGCCCGCTGAGCAGCACCACACCCGCCTTCGCGAGCCACCACACGGCGAGCAGCGCCACGGTCAGGGCAACGATGCTCGTCGTCAGCACGATGACCGGCAGCAACGGGGAGCGATAGACGACGACGAGGATCACGAACACCGCGGCGATCGCCACGAGCAGCAACAGCAGGTCGATACCGCCGAACGCTTCGACGAGGTCACCCAGGAACCCGGCCGGGCCCGTCACGTAACTGTCGAGGCCGCCCGGGAGCTGGGAGGCAAGCTCTCCGCGCAGGGTCTCGACGGCGTCATCCACCTCCAACTCGGAGTCGAGGGGGATGAAGATCTGCACCGCTTCGCCGTCCTCGGACGGGATGGGTGGGCTCGCCTCCCCGCTCACCTCGGGAAGGTCAGCGAGTTTCTCGGCAAGATCGCCCAGCTCGCCGAGTTCCTCCTCGGTGAGCTTCTCCTCCCCGGTGATCACGACGATCGCGGGGATCGCATCGCTGCCCAAGAAGTCCGGGAGACGTTCTTGCACCTGCGTGGCATCCGCCGTCGTCGGCAAATATGCGGTGGAGTCGTTCGTCGAGACCTCGCTGACTTTCCCGAAGTAGGGGCCGCCGACCCCGGCCGCGGCGAGCCACGCAAGGATGACGAGCGCGGGCAGGACGATCCGCAGGAGCGAAGTGCGCTGTTCGGCAGGGGCGCGGTGAGCGGGAGCGGCGCCGGAGGGGGAGTTGCTCTCGCGGGGATCCCTGCGGTGACGGTGCGGCATGCGGCGGTCCTTACCTCCGGAGGTGCTTACCGGAACAAAATATAACTAGCCTGGCTAGTAGTCAACCTAGGAATGCAACTCGCTGGGAGCTAATATATTCCTGTGAGCGACGAACGATCCCCCGAGCTGCGGATGCGCATGCACGACCCGCGCGTGATCGATGCGCGCGGGAAGCTCCTCGCCATCGATGCTCTGGGCGAGGCGCAGCTCGAGAGCACCGTCGAGGTGATGAACGCGATCTTTCGCTGGCGCCAGGCGGAGCAGCGGGTGAGCGAGGCCTCGCAGGAGTACATGCAGCTCTCCTCCACGGATATGAAGGCGGTGCGGTACGTGATCGTGCGTTCCGACCAGGGCGAGGTGGTCACCGCCCGCGACGTCGCCGAGCACCTGGGAATCTCCAGCGCCTCGACGACGAAACTGCTCGACCGGTTGGAACGCGGGGGGCATATCGAGCGCCGCCCCCACCCCCACGATCGCCGTGCCCTCGCGCTCAGCGTCACCGAACGTACCCGCGAGGCGGCGGAGGCGACGATCGGCCACGAGCATGCCCGCAGGTTCCGGATCGCCGCGAGCCTGGACGAGGCGGAACGCGAAATCGTGGTGCGGTTCCTCAACGCGCTCGCCGATACCGGCGAGGACACCTGGCCGAAATCCTCCTAGCGCTTTCCCGGCCGCTCTACAACCAGCCGTTGCGTTCGGCCACCCGAGCGGCCTCCAGCCGGTTCGAGGTGCCGGTTTTCCCGATTGCGGAGGAGAGATAGTTGCGCACCGTCCCCGCGGAAAGGTGCACCGTCGCCGCGATCACGGCCACCGAGCTGCCGTCGAGGGCGGCACCGAGCACCTCTCGCTCTCGCGCCGTGAGCGGGTTCGGCCCGCCCGCGAGGGACTCCATCGCGAGAGCGGGATCGACGACCCGTTCGCCCCGCTGCACCGCACGGATCGCGCTGGCCAGTTCCGGGGCGGGGGTGTCCTTGACGATAAAACCGCGGGCGCCGGCTTCCAACGCCCGGCGCACATACCCGGGCCGGCCGAAGGTTGTGACGATGAGCGACCTGACCTCCGGGGCGAGGCGGGCGAGCTCCCGCGCTGTTTCAATGCCGTCCAGCCCCGGCATCTCGATATCCAGGAGGCAGACGTCGATCGGGTCGTCTGCGGCGCTCCGTTCCACGACCGCTGCCACCGCCTCGGTTCCCGTGCCCACCTCAACGGCGACGTCGATGTCGCCCTCGAGACGCAGCAGCGCGGCCATCGCCCCGCGTACGAGGGCTTGGTCGTCGGCAAGGAGGACCTTTATCACGCTCCCTTCCTGCGCAGCATCCTCTCGTGTCACCAGCACACCTCCACCTGGGTCCCGCCGCCTGCCCGCGCTCCGATCTCGAGCACGCCTCCCGACGCTTCGACGCGTTCCCGCGCGCCGCGCAGCGCAGTTCCGGCGACGCCGTCCACTCCGCGCCCGTCATCGGCGACGACGAGCCGATCGGCCGTGATTTCGACCCAACACATCTGTGCCCCGGAGTGACGTATGACGTTCGTGATGGCTTCCCGCAGTACCCACGCCGCGACCATCCGGTAGCGAGGGTCGATGATCGCGGAATCGTCGGGAAGGTCACTTGCGATCCCGGCGCTGGTGAGCGCGGTGCGCGCGTGCTCGAGCTCCTCGGCGAGCCGCACGACCCGCAGCCCCGCAACAGTCGCACGGATCTCGCCCAGCGCCTCCCTGGAGAGCGACTCGATCTCGCCGATCTCCGCCGCCGCTTGTGCCGGATCGACGTCGATGAGCCGCCGCGCGAGTTCAGATTTCACCGTGATCACGGTCAGCGAATGGCCGAGCACGTCGTGGACGTCGCGGGCCACTCTTTCTCGCTCCGCCACGAGCCGATACTGGTTCTCCACCTGGCTGTAGCGGGCCTGGCGGATCTCGATCCACCGCGTCATTCCGGTTGCGACCGCGACGAGGATGACGATCGCGCAGAGGAACCACAAGTACCGCCACGCCCCGGCTACCGTCAGTGCGATCGCCATGACGACCAGGCACGCGATCGTGATCCCCACCGCCCTTGGAAACGGCTGGTTGAAGATCGCGAAGGCGACGATGAACGGCACCAGCCCAAGTGCTTCGACCCCGATCGACGTCGCTAGAACACCACCGATCGCCGCGAGCACCACCAACGTGAGCGTTCGTACGCGCATCTTGGTCCCCCGGCGCGGAAACTGAACGAACCCGTAGACGTAGATGACGGCGAAAACGAGCGTTGCCGCGAGCCCGACGGCGCGGGGCACGGGGGGCTCGGCGAGGGCACTGCTGATCGGGAATGCGAGGAAAACGAGCCAGATGACGCTCATCATCCACCCGAACCGCTCCCATGGGTCGCTGGCAGCACCGGGCGCGGCAGTGTTCTCCCCGCCGGGCGAGCTCGGGCTGTCGGCGCGGGCCTGCTCGGCGAGGGACTGCTGTTCGCTGGCGGTTTCGTCGTCGATCATTATGCGGATCGTACTATTGCCTGGACCGACCCCGCCGGACCAGCAGCAGCGCCGCGAGTGCGAAGATGACCGCCCAGACCACGAGATTGAGGATCGGGATCCACAACGGTTCCGGACCGATCGGGGGGCCCTCGGTGGATACGAGGTAGCCGTCGGTTACGGGATAGCGCGCGAGGGCGACGTACCCGTAGAGCGGGGTGAACTTCGCGAAGGTGAGCATTCCGCCCGACAGCGGGAAGAACACGTTGCCGAGGAACGCGAGGATCACCAGCGCCCCGCTCGCCGCACCGACGGCTGCTTCGGTGGGGAAGAGTAGCCCGGCCATGAGGCCGTACAGCGAGAACACGACGGCCCCGATAAGCACCACGAGGGCGGAGATGAGCCAGGCTCTACCGGTCCCTTCCGCGCCGGTGAACGTTCCCAGCAGGTAGATGAGGCTGATCGGGATGATCGAAACGAAGAACGCCACCGCGGCTTTGACCGCGACGTAGCCCGCGTCGGGCAGCGGCGTGAGCCCGAGTTGGCGCCCCCACCCTTGCATGCGCTCCACGGCGGCGATCCCGCCGACCCCGGTGGTTGCGGTTACGGCTCCGTAGGCGGCCATCGACGTCATGATGTACATCGTCACGTTCCCGCCGACGATCATCTGCCCACCGAACGCCTGGGAGGCGCCGAAGATGATGTACATGAACGCGGGCAGGAGCGCCACGAAGAACATCGTCGTGACATCGCGGACCACCCGGCGAAGCTCGATTCCTAGATAGGTGAGATTCATTTCCTGGCCCCTTCCTCTCGCGCCGCCACTTCGCTGCCGTGCCGCAATTCCGTGTCGTGCCGAGTGAGTGCGGTGAACGCTTCGTCGAGCGAACCCGACGTGACTTCCAGGTCCTCACCGCCGTATTGGGTGAGCAACGCGAGCGCGACGGCGTCGGAGTCGCCCGCGTGGACGACGAGCCGGTCGCCTTCGGTATGGACGGTGTGGACGTCGTTGCGCGCCTCAAGCGCGGCAGCCGCCTGGGCCAGCGGGGGCACCTGGGAGGTGCCGCCGTCCCCAGGAATGCGGGCGGAGACGATTCGGCCAGCGACGTGGGAGCGGATCTCCCGAGTGGTGCCATCAGCGACGATCTTTCCGCCCGAGATCATGACGATCCGTTCAGCGAAGGAGTCGGCCTCTTCCAGATAGTGCGTGGCGAAGATGATCGTGCGGCCCCGCCGGGCCTCGGCATGCATCGTGTCCCAAAACTCGTGCCGCGCCGTGACGTCCATCCCCGTCGTGGGTTCGTCCAGGATGAGCAGGTCCGGATCCGGTAGGAGCGCGAGGGCGAAACGGAGCCGCTGCTGTTCGCCACCGGAGCATTTCGACACCCGGCGCTTCGCGAGCCCGGATATCCCCGCCCGCGTGAGCGCCTCCTCCGTGGAGATGGCGTCATCGAAGGTGGAAGCGATGAGCTCGACGGTTTCCCCCACGGTGAGATCCCGCAGCAGGCCGCCGCTTTGCAACACCGCCGAGATCTTTCCGCTGCGTACCGCGTCCCGAGCGTTTTGGCCGAGTACTTCGATGCGGCCCTGGGTCGGCGCCGTCAGGCCGAGGACCATATCGAGTGTCGTCGTTTTTCCCGCCCCATTCGGTCCGAGGAACGCGACGACGGTTCCCCTTGGGATCTCAAGGGATACGTCATCGACCGCTGCTAGGGGGCGGCCTTGACTTCGGAACACCTTCGTCACGTTCTCGAGGAGAATTGCCGGCGGGGAGGTCGAGTTTTCAACGGGAGTCATATTCCAACAATGTCGGAATGCCGGCCCGCCCGCGAGAGGGATCAATCATGAAAGTGAAATGACAGTTGTCATAACGTCGTCGCGCTGCGCCGGGAACCGTCGAGGTTCCCTCTTCTCCTGGGCAGCCTTGTGGGACGTGTTGATGTCCTCGCGCGCGGCAGGCACGTGGGATGGGAAGGTACGGGCGGCGATGATCAGCGGTTCAATCGGCCCAACAGATGCGCCGGGAGTATCACCGAAAAGGGGGACGAATGAACGACGACTTGAAGATCCCACGGGTGCGTGAATCAGACTGAAAAATCGGAGACTGGGCCGCGGTACGCGCTGGATCGGTAGTAGGAGACATTCCCGGCCATCACTGCTTTTGACTGTGATTCCCGGACTCGCGAAGAACGCGTTGGCTGGTCACCAGAATCCGGCGGTCGCCGCTTTAGGCACGTCATTGAGAATTTCGAGGTATGCCACTCGTGGGTGGCGTCAACCGCATCCACCCTTCTTCGACGATGAGCGCAGCAAGGTGGCGCCTGTTCACCTACCCCAACCGTTCACAACCTCCCGGGGTGGCACAGCTAGGGCTGAAACTCCCGGAGGACCTCTTCCGTGATGTGCAGCATCTCCTCGCCGTGAATGTCGTGGTCGATCACGTATCTGTTGTGCCGGGTGATGATCTCTTCGGTAAAGGTGCGCGCCCAGCGGCCGTTCGAGCGTTCTTCGGCCGGGAGAGCGGTGTAGGCGCTCGCGGCGATCTCGGTGAGCAACTCGGCATCGAAACGCCACTGTTTCGCCAAGGCGCGGCTGGCGATCTCGGCTACCTCTTCCGAGGTGTAATCGGGGAACTCGATTTCGGCGGGAACCCGTGATTTGAGCCCGGGATCGGACCGGAAGAACTCGTGCATCTCGTCGGTGTACCCGGCGAAGATGGCAACGAACTTGTCGCGGTCGTCCTCGAGCCGGGTGATCATCGCATCAACGATCTCCTGCTTGAACGACGAGTTCTTTCCGCCTTGCGTGCGCAGCTGGTGCGCCTCGTCGATGAACAGCACTCCACCCATTGCAGCGTCGAATGCCTGATGCGTGTTCGCAGCCGAATGACCGAGGTACCTGCCCTGCAACTGGCTCGCGGGGACGGATTCCACTGTCGGAGTCGAGAGGATGCCCAGAAGGTGGAATACCTCCGCCACGGTGCGCGCCACCGTCGTCTTCCCGGTGCCGGGATTTCCGGTGAAGGCGACGTGATAGTTCGGGCGTTCCATTGCGCCGTCCAGTTCGAGCATCCGTTGGTTCACGGTGGCTTGCGCGACCAACGAATGGACCCATTCCTTCACCGGTCCCAGGCCGATCATGGAATCCAGTTCGGCGAGCTTGTGTGCCAGCTGGGCCTCTCGATCCTCGGGTCTGCCACCGGCGAGGGCGTGCAGGTCCTCCGCTTCGATGGTTATGAGATCTTCCCTGGTGGGATTGTCTATGAGGATCACCCGGTCCTCCTGACGAGAACGGAGATCCTGGTTGAAATTGCGCACCCAGCGCGCATTACTGCGATCAGCGCTCTGGGCGTAGGCAGCGCCGACGATGCGTCGGTAGAGTTCCTCGTCCACCGTGTAGTGGCCGCGGGCGAGTTCGGCGAGACCGATCTGAGCGATCTCAGCGGGGGAATAATCCTCGAAATCGAGGCGGTGCTTGATCCGAGACTTGAAACCCTCATTCATCGCGAGCAGTTCGTGCATCTTTTCGTTATAGCCCGCGAGGATGACCATGGTGTCGGAACGGTTGTTCTCCAGGAAAGTGAGGATTTCGGTGATCGCCTCCTGCGCGAAGCCGCTGGAATCCTCGGTCGCCAAGGAATAGGCCTCGTCAATGAAGATCACACCGCCGCGGCCGCTCTCCAACACCTCCCGGGTCTGTTTCGCGGTACCGCCGATGACATCACTGACGAGTTGGGCACGCCCCACCTCGACGAAACTCTCGCTGATCACCGCGCCGACCTCGTGCATCGCCTTGCCGAGCAACCGCGCCACCGTCGTCTTTCCTGTCCCGGGGTTACCGAGGAACATGCTGTGGAGGGTGAAATCGGAATCGGCCGGCAGCCCGAGTTCGAGGCGTTTCTGCCGTAGCTTCACGGCGTTCGCGATGCTCTGTACCTGCTTCTTCACCTTCGCCAGACCGACGAGGTCGTAGAGTCTGGTGAGCGGGTCGCCGTCATCCTTCACGCGCTCGTCGGTAGCGCTCGACGCGACGTCGTCCCAGTCGGGGTGGTCTTCTACGCCCATCGGTGCGCGCGAGTCCAGGCCACGGTCGTGAGCCTGGGCAGGAGCCCCTCGGGTGGCGAAGTGCACGGCTTGCGCCTCATCGCCCTCAGTCACCTCGAAGAGGTCATAGGCGCCGGGGTCGATTCCGGTGATCTCACCACCGTTGCGAACCACTTTGAAAGTTTCATCGTCAGTGGATCCGAAGGTGGTCAGATCAACGGTTCCGCCTTCAAGTGAGATGCACAGATCGTCCGTGGAAGCGGTGAGGGAGGGGATGTGGATCGTGCCGCCGTCAGCGGCTCGGATCTCGCAGTAGCCGCCGTTATCGTGACTATGGTGCTCGTCGGTGACCGTGATCGTGCCATCCGCCTCCGCGGTCAGAGCGTAGGAGAAAGAACCAGAGAGCGAGGCACTCGCCCCGTGCACCACGTGGAGCGAGTCGAAGCCGCAGTCCACCGCCTCGAGCCGACCGGTGGCCGAGACGAGGACGGTTGCCCACGTGTTCTCCGGGACCGTAGAAATATCGACGCTGCATGCTCTCAAGGTGAGGGCTCCTTGGGACTCGACGATGTTGCTTCCATCCGGGCCTGCGGCCGGTTCCAAGGTCACCTGCTCCAGGGTGAGGTGGGCATCTGATTCACCGACGAGGACGGCGGGTACATCCGGAGAGGGGGTTGCGACGGTGAGATCGGTGATTTCGGAGTCTCCAGCCGACGCCGCCCGCAGGCAACCGATGAGCCGGGTGCGTTCCTTGCCCTTCCCCTGCAGTCGTACCCCGGGCAGGAGGAGCAGTTCGCCCTCGATGACGTAGTCTCCCTGCTCGAGCAACACCGTATCACCAGGACTCAGTTGTGGCGCGATCGTGGAGTCGAATGCGCCAGCATGCTCCAGCGGCCAGGTTATGGTTTTCGGACGGGATGGAGGCGGTTCGGGAGCGGCGTCCTGATCGATGACCCTCACCCGAGAGCTCGCGCTATTGACCCGGGCCTCGTTCTTGGTGATCACTGAGACTGAATGCTCGTTGCTCTGAACGACTTCCCCGATCTGCACCAAGCTGTTGTCCGCGAACCCCTCATCGTCCTTCTCCGTGAGTTCCAGGTGTGGAAACTCGCAGACTGATTGCCCGGAGAGGACGAACATGCGCTTCTTGGGCTCCGAACTGATCCGATGGCTCCCGTAGGTGCGGACCCGGGAACCGTCCGCGGCGAGAATAATGGTCGATCCTGAGTCGATCAGATCCGCTTTCGAGTTCGTGAAATACATACGTCCGAGTTCGCAAGTCGTTGCGTGTAGCGTGCCCGCTTCCACCTGCACCGAGATCGCATCTGCGGCACTCGTATCGGCCTGCACGGCCGTATTCTTCAACACGAGGCTGTTGCCCTCCCCGGCCCAGATGGCCGGGTATTTGCCACTTGGATCGGGTAGAACGGCGCAGTTCGTGATTGTTGCCATGTTACGGGGCGTGTTCAGGTAGATCCCGTTCTTATACGGCAAAGGATTGAGCGTCAGATTGCGGAAGGTGCAATGGCCTTTGATGATGAAGGAACCATGGATGAATACGTCGTTTCGATCTGTGGCGCCTTCCAGTTGCACCCCGTTGAGGATCAGCTGTTCCGTTTCGTACGTACCGGGATCAAGGACGATCCTGTCGCCCGACGCGACCTTCTGAAGAGCCGCTGTGAGGGAGACCTTTCCGAAACCCGAACCGACTCTGATCCTGGCCATTACCTTGCCGCTCCCTTCAGCAACGATCTGCAATTCTTCGCTGAGCCTGCCGTAAACAGAGAACAGTCTAGAACAGGAAGAGGTCGGGAAAATGCAACCGATATTCTCGCCACCCGCAAGTTCTGGCTCGAGCCGGCGCCCTCTTCCCGGATGCATCGTGGGGAACTCCGCTTGATGATGACGCCGCACGTTACGCCGTCGAAGAGCGTTGAGCGGCCGCGGGGTCACCCGCAGAGCGCGGCGGGTCCACGAACACCGCCCGCTTCGCGGCTCGCCGTAACGTCACCAGCACGGGGTGGCCGAGCACGAGCACCCCCGCCGCGGTCGTGAGCGCCCGGGTGAGATCCCACGGCAGGGAGGTGACGATCGAATAGGAGGCGAACCTCGCCAGATTGGAGCCGAGCGGATCGCCGGGCACGAACGAGATGTCGGTGCCCATCCCCGCGACGAACGGCCAGAACGACAAGTTGAGCAGCACCCCGAACGCTACCGAGCTCACGGCTCCGTACCCCGCGAGCAACGAAAGCTCCCCCACCCGGGATCCGCGCGTCCCGAGCGTGCCCACTCGGCGCGGCAGGAGTCCCGCCCCGAGGCCCACCCAACCCGCGGCGAGCATCTGGAACGGCAGCCACGGGCCCACCCCTCCGGTGAGCAGCGCGGAGGAGAACAGCGTGCTCACCCCGAGCAGGAACCCGAACCCGGGCCCGAACACTCGCCCGCCGAGCACGAGGAGGATGAACACCGTCTCCACCCCGCCGGTGCCCGCCGCGATCGGGCGGATGAGTGCCCCCACGGCGGAGAGGAGACCAAGGAGGGCGACGGCCCGAACGTCCATACCGCCGTCCGAAATCGCCATGAGCGTGACGACGAGCGACAGGGCGAGCACGACGCCGAGAATGAGTGGGGCGGTTGCCGAATGGCCGGTCGGGGAGGCGAGCACGGCGGCGCCGGAGTCGACGAACAGCGGCCAGGTGAAGGCGAGCAGGCCGATGGCGGTGACGGCGAGGAGCGTGAGCGCGAGGCGCGGCCCCACGGGAACCGCCGAGGTGGGCAGCCAGGAGTCGGCTCGGCCCCACTCGCCCTGGCCGGCGCCCGCGCGGGTCATCGGCTGCCCCCGAGCAGTTGCGCCGCCTGGGCCACCGTGAGGATGGGGGCGGGGGCGAACACGCGTGCCACCTGGGGCGCGGTGAACGCGGAATCGGTGAGGATCGCGGCGGCGGGGCCATCGGCGAGCAGTTCGCCGCCGGCGAGTTGCGCGACCCGGTCGGCGAGGAGGGCGAGGAACTCGACGTCGTGGGAGGCCACCACCACGGCGCGCTTACCGGCCGCTAACTCCCGCAAGAGCCCGGCCAGGCGTTCCTTCGCCGGGTAGTCCAACCCGCGGGTCGGCTCATCGAGGAGGAGCACGTGCGGGGCCGCGGCGAGTTGCAACGAGACGGCCAGCGCGAGGCGCTGCCCTTCAGAGAGGTCGCGCGGGTTCGCGGCAGCATCGATTCCCGGGGCGATGACGTCGAGGACCGCCCGGGTCGCGCCAGCTCGCCCGGCGAGATGGTCGGCTGCCGCGCATTCGGCCGCCACCGTGAGCCGGAACAGGAGGTCCTCCGGCGACTGGGGAACCAGGGCTATCCGGGCCCGCCCGCCCGGCACCCGGCCTGCCTCGACTCGGCCGCTGGCCGGTTCCTTCGCGCCCGCGAGCGCCCACAGCAGGGAGGACTTGCCCGCCCCGTTGCGACCCATCACTGCGAGGATCTCCCCTGCGCGCACCTCCAGGCTCACCCCGCGCAGCGCCTCGTGGGCACCGTACCTAACCGCAAGCTTGTGGGCGCGCAGCAGGGGCGTGGCGGTGGGAGTGCCGGTAGAGGTGGGCTCTAGACTCTGCTCCGTCAGGGTGCGGCGAAACGGCGCGGCGGCGCGGCGGGCTTCGCGGACGGTGAGGGGGAGGGGATGCCAGCCGGCGAGCCTGCCCAGTTGCGCCACTGGGGGAGCGATGGTGGCGCGCGCGAATACCTGCGCCGGATCCCCAGAGATCGCCCGGGCCCCCGAGGTCCCGGGTTCGAGGGCGATGACGTGGTCGGCGAACTGCACGACCCGCTCGAGCCGGTGCTCGGCGAGGACCACCGTCAATCCGCTGTCGAGAACGAGCCGAGAGAGCGCGGCAAGGACGTCCTCAGCCGCGCCCGGATCGAGCGCCGAGGTCGGCTCATCGAGCACAAGCACCCGCGGCTGGGCGGTGAGCACCGCACCGATCGCCACCCGTTGGGCCTCCCCGCCGGAGAGGGTGTGCAACCCCCGGTCACGCAACTCCGCGATCCCGAGCAGGTCGAGCACGTCCTCCACGCGGCGTCGCATCATCGCCGGGGGCACCCCGAGCTGCTCCATCGTGAACGCGAGCTCCTCCTCCACGGTGTCGGTGACGAAACTCAGGTGCGGATCCTGAGCAACCACTCCGACGAGGTCGGCGAGGTCCCGGGGCAGATGATCTCGGGTGTCACGCCCACCCACGACGACGCGGCCCGCGAGGGTGCCGCCGGTGAGGTGGGGAACCTGCGCCGTCATCGCCCCTAACAGGGTGGACTTGCCCGACCCCGTCGGGCCGACGACGAGGCACATCTCCCCCTCGTGCACATGCGCGCTGACGCCGTCGAGCACCGGTGTCGCGCCGTAACGTACGGAAAGGTCTTCGATCTCGATCACGTGCCGGTCCTTTCGCGCTGCTGGGCGCGGGGCCGGTGGCCCGGGGGCGGGATCTCGGGTGTGGCCACCGTCGCAGCGGAGGAGGGGACAGCGGCAGAGCTCGCTGCGTGCGCCCGCAGCACCCGCACCGGCCGTGGCGCCGCGGTGATCGCGAGCAGTGGAGCCAGGGCGATGAGGGCGCCCGCGAGCGGCAACTGCGGAATCGGAGCCGAGGCGCGCCACGCGCCCAGTTCCGGGGCGGATGAGAGGAGGGCGACCGCCCCGGCGATCACTCCGCTTCCCGCGAGGACCGTCTCTCGCCACGCCCACGGCTGGGGCCGGTAGCGGGTGCGGCGCACCGACCGCGACGCGAGGATGGAGGCGGCGACGGCGACGACGAACCCGCCGATCAGTAGGCCCGCGCCGAGCCCGGCGGGCGCGGCGGCATCGAGGAGACCGTAGGTCCCGCCCGCGGCGGCGAACAACGCGAAGACGAGCAACACCCCGACCACCCGGTTACTGCGGTGAGCACGGGCGTAACCGCGAGAATCCATCGAACCGGCGAGCGCGAGGGCTTGGTCGAGCGCGCCGGTGAGCACGGGAATGAGCACGGCGGGAAGGGCGCGAAGCCGGCGAAGCAGCCGGCGCAGCGGCCCGCGCCCGATTCCGCCAGGACCACCCGCAGCACCCGAGCGCAACTGCCCCGCGCGCTGGACCCGGGCGATCGAGCTCAGCAGCTGCGGGACGGCGGAAACCGCGATCACCGCGGCGGTTCCCAGATGGTGCAGCGATCCGGGTAGATGGCGAAGCGCGCGGCGCGGGTTGGCGAGGGCATTCGCTGCACCGAACACCACGATGAGCCCGCCGAGGCGTAGCCCCTCGATGAGCGCCTGGACGAGCCCGCCGACGTGGATCGGGCCGAGGAGGGTGATGTTGGTGAACCAGTTCGGAAGATCCACCCCAGGCAGGTCGACGAGCACGGAGGTGGAGTCGGGCAGGCCCACCAGGACGTAAAAGCCGGTCCGCACCGCGATGACGATCCCGCCCAGAACGAGCGAGGCCTCCAGCGCCCGGGACCATGGGGTGCGGCTTCGGCAACTGAGACCCACCACGATCACTGCTGCGGTGAGGAGGGCGAGGACGAGTGGGTTTCCGATCCGGGTGATCGCGACCGCCGCTCCCGCCGCCCACGCCCACCACGCGAGGGGGTGGACCGCCGCCGGGGCGCGCGAACGCTCCCGCGCAGCGCGGCCCCGGGTTCCGGCGGAGGCGGTCACGGGTTATTCGTCGAGGTCGCCCAGCTGGTTCCGGCGCCGGACGAGCATCGCGATGACCGCCCCGATGATCGCGATCCCGGCGACGATGCCGATCCACATCCCAGTGGAGGACTCGCCGTCGGAGGCGTCGGTAGCGGGGTTCGCGGCGTCGCTGGTGTCTTCCCCGGTATCGCCCGTGTCGTCCCCGCCCGTGTCCTCCTCGGCGGCGGCCTCCCCGGAAGAATCGTCGGTTTCGGCGGGAGCGCCGGTATCGGCATCCTCACTGGCCCCGGTATCGCCGTCCTCGCCGGCATCTTCGCCGAGGAGGGCGGCGGGAGTGATCTGCGGGCCCTCCTCACCCGTGGAGTAGCGCCAGCCCTCGATCTCGCCCGGGGCGGGCTCGGACTCATCCGCGCCGACCATGTAGCTCTCCCAGTCTCCGCCGGCCTCGGCGTGCCAGTAGGACCAGAAGTTGCCGTCGAACTCTTCCGGGCACGGATCGGGCTGGTCGTCGATCGTGCAGATCATTCCGGGCTCGGAATCCTCGGGGGTGAACCCGGCCGCCTCCAGTGCCTCCCGCCCGCTGTCCGGGGCGCCTTCGGCGCACGCAACCTCAATTTCGCCGCCGAGGTCGGTGAAGTCGACGACGACGGTCACGCCTTCGTCGCCCACGCACGCCTCTCCCGCAGGCGCGGGGGCAGCGACCGCGCCTACGGGAACGGCAAGCATGGCACCAAACAGAGCTGCAGCGCCTACTGCCCGGGGCGCTGCGCGAAGAAGAGTAGAGGAATTCATCAGATCCATCCTGCCTGCGCCGCGAATCCCTCAACCAGCTGAGCTCTCGGTTGCCCGCAATCCGCGACGGGTCGAGTGCCGCTCAAGGCAGGTATTCCGACTGACCGGAGGAACCCGGAACACGGTTGCGGGGCAGCGCCGGACTCCCACCGGCTTCCCCTGGACTTGGCGGGCGCGCTGTTCGGCGCGCCCTGACATTCTCTCACACCGCTCCGCCCGGGCGCGGGTGATCACGCCGAGGGGAGGTGCAGGTCGAGCCCGATATCGAGGATCGGCGCGGAGTGCGTGAGCCATCCCGCGGAGATGACCTCGACCCCGGCCGCCGCGATCGCCGGCGCGGTCTCCGCCGTGATGCGCCCGGAGGCCTCCGTGGTCATCCGCCCGTCGACGAGGGCGACCGCCTCCCGGAGGGTCGCGGGATCCATGTTGTCCAGCAGCACGACGTCAACCGGATCGGCAAGCAGCTCCCGCAGCTCGGCGAGGGTGTCCACCTCGACGGCGATGGGCAGGAGGTGCCCCGCGCTCTCCCGCACCCGCCGCACGGCCTCGCGCACCCCGCCGGCGAGCAGCACGTGATTGTCCTTGACCAACACCGCGTCATCGAGCCCGAACCGGTGGTTGCTCCCGCCCCCGGCCCGGACCGCCGCCTTCTCCACCGCCCGCAGCCCCGGCGTGGTCTTACGCGTGCAGGTGATCCGGCAGGAGGTGCCCCGTACCGCCTCGACGAGTTCCGCCGTCGCCGTCGCCACCCCGGACAGGTGACTGCAAAGATTCAACGCGACCCGCTCCGCACCGAGCAGCGCCCGGGCCGCCCCGCTCACGTGTGCGAGCACGTCGCCGGGAGCGACGCGGGTGCCGTCCGGCCGCGTCCCACTCGCGGCGAGGGCCGGATCGAGGAGTTCGAAAGCGCGGATCGCGAGGTCGAGGCCCGCCACCACGCCTGCCTCCCGGGCGACGAGGTCACCCGAGGCGGGCTGGCCCGGGCGGGCGATCGCCGTCGTCGTCACATCACCGGCCCGGCCGAGGTCTTCCTGGAGGGCGGCGCGCACCAGGTCATCGGTGAGCACCCGCGGCAGCCCGGCGCTCATCGGATCTCCAACATGCGCTCGACGGCGGCGCGGGCCCGGCGGGCGACGGCCGGGTCGATCCGCACCTCGTGGCGCAGGTTCTCCAGCGCGGCCCGGATGTTGCCGAGGTTGTTGCGCTTCATGTGCGGGCACAGGTTGCACGGGCGGACCATCTCCACCTCGGGCAGCTCCGCGGCGATGTTATCGCTCATCGAGCACTCGGTGATGAGGGCGACCCGGGCCGGCTGCTCCCGTTCCACGTGGGCGACCATCTGCGCCGTCGAGCCGGAAATGTCGCTCGCAGCGACGACCTCCGGTGGGCACTCGGGGTGGGCCATCACGAGCACGTCCTCGTGATCGGCGCGGACCTGGGCGATGTCGGCGGCGGTGAACCGGTCGTGCACCTCGCACCGCCCGGGCCAGGTGATCACCTCCACATCGCAGTCGCGGGCGATGTTCGCTGCGAGGTGCTCGTCGGGGATGAGGATCACCCGGTCGGTGCCCAGCGACTCCACGACCTTGACCGCGTTGCCGGAGGTGAAGCAGATGTCGGATTCGGCCTTCACGGCCGCGGAGGTGTTGACGTACGTCACGACCGGCACGCCCGGGTGCTCGGCCTTGAGCCCGCGCACATCGGCGGCGGTGATCGACTCCGCGAGCGAGCATCCCGCCCGCAGGTCCGGGATGAGCACGGTCTTCGACGGGTTGAGCAGTTTCGCCGTCTCGGCCATGAAGTGCACCCCGGCGAGCACGATGACGTCAGCGCGGGCGGTCACGGCCTCACGGGCAAGGGCGAGGGAGTCCCCGACGATGTCGGCGACCCCGTGGAAGATCTCCGGGGTCTGATAGTTGTGCGCGAGGATGACGGCGCCTCGCTCCCGCTTGAGCCGCCAGATCGCCGCGACATCCTCCTCCATCGTCGCCCACTCCACCCGGGGGATCACGGGGCGCACCCGTTCATACAGGGCATCGGTGCTGATCGTCACGGTCGTCATCGAAAACTTCCTCACGTCGGGGCCACACTGCTTATGCTCAAAGTGAGCATAACAGGTTCTGCGTGGGCCCGACGACGGCGCTCGCGGCGTCGGCGCCGCCCTCACCGTCCGCGGGGGTACTCGCCCGAGTCGCCGCTATTCGCGCGGGGAGGGGAGCTTCGTTCCCGCGGCGGCCCGCTCGTCGAGCACGGTTCGGCGGAACCGCATGAGCCGCGCCGGCCTGCCCCCCGTCGCGGCGTCCACCTCGCCGGAATCCTCCACCAGTTCCTGCTGCGCCACGAGCCGGCGGAAGTTTTGGGTGTGCAGGCGCTGGCCCGCGATCGCCTCGACCGTCGCCTGCAGCTGGCTGAGCGTGAAGGTGTCGGGCATCAACTCAAAGATCACGGGCTGGTATTGGATCTTCGCGCGCAGCCGCGCGATCCCCGTCGCGAGGATCCGCCGGTGGTGCCGGTGCATCTCGAGCCCGGGAACCTGCGAACCGCTCGCCGACGCCCGCGGCGACTCCGGTACGAGCCCCGCCTCGTACAGAAGCTCGTAGCGGGCGAGGGTGTGCTCGGGGATCCACCGCCGGCCCTCCAGCCCGAACGTGACGGCGCAGCGGGTCCACCGGGCGTCTTCCTCTCCCGCCACATGCCTGCTCCACGCCTCGAGTTCGGGGGCGATGTCGGTCTCGATCATCTCCGCCGATTCCCGCCGGTCCTCCCAAGGGAAGAAGTCGTACCACCCCGGCCACCGGCGCGCATCACCGGTGATCGCGGAGAGCCCGAGATAGGACACCTCGATCGCGGGCCCGGACCCGCGGTCGCGATCGGCGAACGTGTACAACTGCTCGATGAACCCGAGGCGGCAGCCGGTCTGCTGCGTGACCCAGGCGCGCATCCCCTCCTGCATAGAGCGGTGCTCGCGCTGCAGCGGGCCGGCAGGAAGGGACTTCGCGCCATTCGTTGTGAGCACGCGGGGCCGCCCCTCCTCAACGGCCGCGATGACCGCCACGAGCTGGGCGCTCACCTGCTCGAACCCCTCCGACGCCATCTCGCCGCTCCTTACCTCCGCCGCCCTGCTTAGACCTCGCACGCCCCGTGTTCTCCTCCCCTCCGAGGGTACCGGTCGGAGGTGGCTGCCATACTGGAAACATGCGGATCTACACGGGCACGGGCGACGACGGTACGACCGGGCGGCTGTACGGCGGGCGGGTCGCGAAAACCGCGACTATCGTCGACGCCGCGGGAGACATCGACGAGGTCATCGCCGTCCTCGGTGTTGCCCGCGCACAGGTGCCCTCCGCGGTCGAGGCCGGCGTCATCTCCGAAGGCGACGGCACGACGATGGCGGGTACCCTCCTGCGGTTGCAGCGCGAACTGTTCGTCCTCGGTGCCGACATTTCCGCCAACCCCGACCGACGTCACAAGCTCACGCCCGGGATCTCGCTCCTCACCGAAGCAGAGGTGAGCGGGCTGGAGGCGATCATTGACGACGTCGTCACGGCCCATCCGCTGCGACCGGTGTTCATCGTTCCCGGCGCGACGGTCGTCAGCGCCCACCTCGACCACGCCCGGACCGTTGCCCGCCGGGCCGAACGCGCCTGCCTGCGCGCCCGCGACGAAGGCGGGCCGGTCTCGGCGGAGGTCCTGCGCTACCTCAACCGGCTCTCCGACCTGCTGTTCGTGCTCGCCCGGCAAGCCGCCGGGGAAGCCGAAGAACCCGCGAGCCACGATTAGGGGGCGCATGTGGAGCGATGAACGGCGGGCGCCCTTCCGGCGTCGGTACTTGAGCTTGGGAACGGGCGAGATCGCTGCGGCGGCGGCCTTCGTCAGTGTTGCCGTATTGACGATCCAGCCGTTGCTTAAGAGCCGGGGAGAGTACCTCGCGTTGTGGGCGGGGCTCCTCCCGCTACTCATCGTTCTCGTGCAGGCCGGGATCTACTGGTTGCTCGCGCGCTCGTGGGTCGGCGGTGGCCGGATGCCTCGCGGGATCGCCGCCGTATACCGCGCGTTGGGCATCCTCGACGCCGTCCTTCTCGGGGTAGGCCTCCTCGCGCTCATCTGGGTCGCGCCGTTGCGTCCGGGGGTCCTCGTGCTGGGTGGGGCCGTGTGGCTCTTCGCCGCCGCCGAATACGTCAACTATTTCCACGTGCGCCTCGCCTACCCGTGGCCAAGGTGGTTCCGGAGCGTCCGCAGGTGGCGCGCGCCCCGGCTCCTCCTCGACATCCGCGAGGCGGAAACCAGTAGGTTCGCCTGAGGTCGATAGCACGGACGGTAGTGGAAGGTTCGCCTTTCCACACGACGCGACTGTCCACAGATTTTTGTGTTGCTCCGGGGCTGCCGGTGGGATGTCGGCGCCGAGCATTAGCATGAGGGAAGGCCGCAAAGGGGGCAGGTCGCGGTGCTTGCGCCGGAGGCGGGCGCCGCCTAGAATCCTAGATGTAGTAGTTCCATGCATGTGATTTCCCAACATGTTGTGGTTTCGGGCCGAATCCCAGGCATATTTCGCATCGGAACTGCGTTATACATCTAGGGACGTAGCGCCCTGACCCACAAAGCTACCCAGGAGAACGAACATGACGGAGACGACGCCGAAGCATTCGGAAGCCCACAAGAGCAAGCGGCTCACGATCGAGCGGATCTACACCACCCCCGGCGTGCACCCCTATGACGAGGTGGCGTGGGAGAAGCGTGATGTGGAACAGCAGAACTGGAAGACCGGCGAGGTGATCTTCTCCCAGCAGGGCGTGGAGTTCCCGGATTTCTGGTCCGCCAACGCGTCTACGATCGTCACCACGAAGTACTTCCGCGGCGCCGTCGGTACCCCGCAACGTGAGCACAGCCTCAAGCAGCTCATCGACCGGGTAGTCCTCACCTACACCAAGGCCGGCAAGGAGCACGGCTACTTCAACACCGATGACGACGCCGAAATCTTCGAGCACGAGCTCACCTATGCGCTCCTGCACCAGATCTTCGCGTTCAACTCCCCCGTATGGTTCAACGTCGGCACCTCCTCACCCCAGCAGGTCTCCGCGTGCTTCATCCTGTCGGTAGACGACTCGATGGATTCGATCCTCAACTGGTACAAGGAGGAGGGCCTGATCTTCAAGGGCGGGTCCGGTGCTGGGCTCAACCTGTCGAGGATCCGCTCCTCGAAGGAGCTGCTCTCCTCCGGCGGCACCGCCTCCGGGCCGGTCTCCTTCATGCGCGGCGCCGACGCCTCCGCCGGCACGATCAAATCCGGCGGAGCCACCCGCCGGGCGGCGAAGATGGTCGTGCTCGACGTCGACCATCCGGATATCGAGGAGTTCATCGAGACCAAGGCCCGCGAGGAAGACAAGATCCGCGCGCTGCGGGAGGCGGGCTTCGACGTCGACCTCGGCGGCAAAGACATCGTCTCCGTGCAGTACCAGAACGCGAACAACTCCGTGCGGGTCTCCGACGAGTTCATGCGTGCGGTGGAGGCCGGCGAGGAATTCGGGCTGCGCTCGCGCACCGACGGCAGCGTCGTCGACACCGTCGACGCCCGCGCGCTCTTCGACAAGATCGCCCAGGCCTCCTGGGAATGCGCCGACCCCGGCGTGCAATACGACAGCACGATCAACGACTGGCACACCACCCCCGAACACGGGCGCATCACCGCCTCCAACCCGTGCTCGGAGTACATGTCGCTCGACAACTCCTCCTGTAACCTCGCCTCGCTGAACCTGCTGAAGTTCCTCGGCGAGGACGGCACGTTCGACATCGAACGCTACGAGCAGATCGTCGAACTCGTCATCACCGCGATGGACATCTCCATCTGCTTCGCCGACTTCCCCACCGAGGCGATCGGGCAGACCACCCGCGACTTCCGCCAGCTCGGCATCGGCTACGCCAACCTCGGCGCGCTGCTCATGGCCACCGGCCACGGATACGATTCCGACGGCGGGCGCGCGCTGGCCGCCTCCCTCACCTCCCTCATGACGGGGGCGGCGTACAAGCGCTCCGCTGAACTTGCCGCCGTCGTCGGCCCCTACGCCGGATATGCCCGCAACGCCGAGGCGCACAAGCGGGTGATGCGCAAGCACCAGGCCGCGAACGATGACTTGCGCACCATCGGCACGATGGATGCCCAGATCCACTCGGCAGCGACGAAGGCATGGGACGAGGTCATCAAGATCGGCGAAGCGAACGGGTACCGCAACGCCCAAGCCTCGCTGCTCGCTCCCACCGGCACGATCGGGTTCATGATGGACTGCGACACCACCGGGATCGAACCGGACTTCTCGCTGGTGAAGTTCAAGAAGCTCGTCGGCGGCGGGTCCATGGAGATCGTCAACCAGACGATCCCGCGGGCGCTGAAGGTGCTCGGGTACGCTGACGAAACCATCGAAGCGATCGTGGAATACATCGCCGAACAGGGCCACGTCATCAACGCGCCAGGCCTCAAGCCCGAACACTACGAGGTCTTCGAAACGGCCGTCGGCGTCGGCGCGATCAAGCCGATGGGCCATGTGCACATGATGGCCGCGGTGCAGCCGTTCCTGTCCGGTGCGATCTCCAAGACGGTCAACCTGCCTGAAGAGGCGACGGTGGAAGACATCGCCGACCTGCACATGCAGGGGTGGAAGCTCGGCCTGAAGGCGATCGCGATCTACCGCGACAACTGCAAGGTCGGTCAGCCGCTTTCCTCCGGCAAGTCGAAGAAGGCCGAGGAGCCCGCCCCCGCCGCGTCCGTGACTGCGGAGGATGAGCACCGCGCGGTCCGTCGCCGCCTGCCCAGGCGCCGGGACTCCCAGACCACCTCGTTCTCCGTGGGCGGGGCCGAAGGCTACCTCACCGCCTCCGCCTACGAGACCGGGGAACTCGGGGAGATCTTCCTGCGCTTCGGTAAGCAGGGCTCCACCCTCGGCGGGGTGATGGACGCGTTCTCCATCGCCGTGTCGATCGGGCTGCAATACGGAGTGCCGCTGGAGACCTTCGTGGAGAAGTTCACCAACCTCCGCTTCGAACCGGCCGGGATGACCGATGACCCGGACCAGCGGATGGCCTCCTCGATCATGGACTACGTGTTCCGCCGCCTCGCGATGGACTACCTCGACTTCGAGACCCGCTCGGCGATGGGGATCCACACGAACGCCGAACGCGCTCGCGAGCTCGAAACCGGCTCCTACGCACCGGTCGAGGAAGCCCCGGGACCGGAGGCGCCCGCTGCGCCCACGGACGGGGCGGCCGACCGCACCGACACGGGTGCGCACAGCGTCGCCGGTGGCGCGGCGAGTGAAGGTATTACCGAAGCGGGAGTTTCCTACAACGGTGGCTCGCTGAAGTCAGAAGAGAGCGCGTCCGTGAGCTCCTCGGCGGACCTCATGGCGAAGTTCCAAGGACGCGTCGCCGACGCTCCGCTGTGCATGACCTGCGGTGCGCGGATGCGCCCCTCGGGTTCCTGCCACGTCTGCGAAGGCTGCGGCACCACCTCCGGCTGTAGCTAGGCCCCTGCCCCCGGCTGGCCCTGGTGGGCCCCGGCGGGTATTTGCCCCGGCCCCTAGGCACCTTCCCCTCCGGAAGGCCTGGGGGCCGCTTTCGTTGCGCGGACGCCTCGCGCTGGGCCGCCAATCACCACACACCTAAAATCCCGCCGGTCAACGAGCCTCTTGCCCGTCGAAAATGACATTGTGGTTGCTCGAGAACGAGGTTGCGGTTGATTTTCTCGGAAGAATCAACCCTAATCTCGTTCTCGGCCGCGGCCCGCGGGTCCTTCCACCCCGCGGACGCCCTCAGCGCCGCAGCGGTTGTTCAGGGGGGCGGCTTCAGCGCGAGCCTCAGCGGCGGAAACCGTTCGAGGTGCCCGGGTCAGCAGGGAAGAACGCGTTGAGGTCGGAATAGGCGATCTTCCCCTCGAGGTGCGTGTACCTACCCTCGGCCATCACGTCGGCCGCCGCGCGGTGGAGGAAACCGAGCGCGGCGGCCGCGAGTGAGGAACCCGTGGAGATGCGAGCGACACCGAGCTCGGCAAGCTCCGCGACCGGCGGCGAGCCCGGACCGACGAGGATGTTCACCGGCCCCTCGATCCCGGCCACGAGCTGCTCGATAACGCGCAGGTCGGAGACCGCGGGCACGAAAATCCCCGAGGCGCCGGCAGCGAGGTACTCCTCGGCGCGGTGCAGGGTCTCCGCGAGCCTGCCTTCGGGGGGTCCCGCTTCGGCGATGAACGTGTCGATCCGGGCGTTGAGATACATCGGCACGCCGCGCTCGGCGGCCACCGCCCGGGCCACCTGCACTCGGCGGGCCGCGAGCTCCACCGGCCACAGCGGAGCAGCGGGATCGCTGGTGCCGGAATCCTCCAGATTGATCCCCACGACCCCGGCGTCGAGGATCCCCCGAAGGGTCACGGCGAGGTCGCCGTCGTCGGCCCCGTAGCCCGACTCGATATCGGCAGAGACGGGAACCTCCACGGACTGGGTGATCCGGGCTGTCGCCTGAATCACCTCGTACCGGTTGAGCCCGCTCCCGTCGCGCCGGCCGTGCGCCCACGAGACCGCCGCGGAGGAGGTCGCAACCGCCGCCGCCCCTGCGGAAGCGATGATGTTCGCGGAGACCGGATCCCACGCATTTGGCAGGATCACCGGATCGCCGGGAATGTGAAGTTTATTGAACGCTACGGCTTTCGCCCAGGTGGTCGAGGAGTCGCTCATCTTCCCATTTAACTCAACGAAGTAGCCCCTGAACAGCTTCGATAGAGGAACTTGCCGCGGCAACTCGGGAGCACGCCCATCCGCGGGGCCGGTTCAGCGCGGGCGCGAGAATCGCTAGAGTGTACGGACGTAATACTCAATCAACAGGGAGTCACCCGTGAGTTACGAACCACCACAGCCGCCCGAACCGCCGCAGAACCCCGGCGGGATGCCCGAATACTCGGGCTCGCCGCAGTTCGGTGGTGGCGGGATGCCGCAAAGCCACCCGAACGGAACGACCATCCTCGTGCTCGGCATCCTCGGCCTCGTCCTATGTGCCCCGCTAGGAATCGTCTCCTGGGTCATGGGTAACAAGGCGCTCAAGGAGATCGACGCCTCCGGGGTAACGTACACCAACCGCGGAAATATCCAGGCCGGGAAGATCATCGGGATCGTGGCGGTCGTTCTGTGGGCGCTGGGGATGCTCGCATTCGTGGCTCTCGGCGGCCTCGCGGCCTACAGCGCGAGCCTCAGTTAGTCCCCCGCGAGGTAGGCCTGGAGCACGCTCGCGTTCGTCGTCGGACTCTTCGCCGCGTACACGAGGATCGAGTTGGGGTGCGCCGCAAGCGCGTCACGGAGCTCCTTCACCCCGTCGGGGTTGGCATCGAGTTCCGCCCGATAGCGCTTCGCGAACTCCGCCGCCTTCGATTCCTCGTGGCCGTACCATTTGCGAAGGTCGCTTGATGGCGCGACGGACTTGATCCACGTATCTACTTTCGTGGAGGTCTTCTTGATCCCGCGCGGCCACATACCATCCACGAGGATCCGGTAGGTGCCGCCCGGGATGGGCTCGTAGACGCGAGCAATATCGATATCCATGGTGTCCTCCCACCGCCATGATCCGCTCGCTGCGCCCCGGATGTCTACCGGGGTGTAGTGAGCGCGAGCTGCTCGAGCCGCTCCAGCGACCGTTCAATGGCGCGCTGGTTGAGTTTGCCCACGCCGGCGAGCCTCATGAGCCACCGGTTCCACACTCCCCGGGCATCCCACTCCTCCGTGACGAGCGTGCCGCCGTCGAACGGCGTGAACGTGTAGCGCCAGGTGTGCCCCGAGAGCGGCGTCCACGCGATGATCCGCCCGGGGAGGAACTCCGTCACCCGGTTGCCCATCCGATAGTTGATCTTGCGGTGCATTCCCATTCCGAACCGGGCTCCGAGGAAGAGCCGTTCGGGGGCGCCGGGCAGGGGGCTGCGGACGCTGTTCGAGCCGTCGATCTTCGGGTGATTCCGCGGATCGGCGACGAGGTCGAACAGCACGTTGGGGGCAGCATCGATCTGCCGTGAGGCGGCGGCGTAGTAAGGGGACATGCCCCTATTGTCTCAAGGGCGCCCCATGTTCGGCGACGACGACGATCGCCCCCGCCCAGCGCCACTCGCCGGGCGTTACGCCCACCCGCCCTAAATACGCTGCTGCGGCACTCCTTGGCAAGGCCTTGCTCAGAAGAAGTGCTGCGTTAGCGTCGGCAGGACACCCGCGGCTCCCGTGAGAAGGGAAACCCCATGGCTTTGGAGTCCCCTGCACAGCGCGACTACTACTTGGGCAGGGCCCTACACCTCGCCGTGGTCGCGGCCCTCGGCGGCTTCCTCTTCGGCTTCGACACCTCGGTGATCAACGGCGCGGTCAACCCGATGAGCGAGGCCTTCGGAACGGGAGCGCTGCTGACCGGGTTCGTCGTTTCCTCCGCCCTCCTCGGGTGCGTGATCGGCGCCTACGTCGCCGGCCGGCTCGCCGAACACTTCGGCCGGATCCGGGTGATGCTGCTCGCCTCCGCCTTCTTCACCGCCTCGGCCCTCGGCTCGGGATTCGCGTTCGGCCCGTGGGACATGATCTTTTGGCGGATGCTCGGTGGGCTCGCGGTCGGGGCGGCCTCGGTGATCGCCCCGGCCTACATCGCAGAAATCTCTCCCGCCTCGATCCGGGGCCGGCTCGCCTCGTTGCAGCAGATGGCGATCGTCGTGGGAATCTTCGTTGCCCTGCTCTCCGACGCCTTCCTCGCCGGGGTGGCCGGGGGCGCGGGGGAGGAGCTGTGGGGCAGCGTCGCGTGGCGCTGGATGTTCTGGGCAGAGGTGCTTCCCGCCGTCGCCTACGGCGTGCTCGCCCTGACGATCCCGGAGTCGCCGCGGCACCTCGTGGCCCAGGATGAACCGGACGAAGCCCGCGAAGTGCTGGGCTCGGTCATGCGTAAGGGCGTGGAGAAGCGGGTGGAGGAGATCCGCCGCACCGTGGTCGCCGACCGCCGCTCCTCGCTGAAGGATCTGCTCGGGCCGGCGGGGAAGGTCCTGCCGATCGTGTGGGTCGGGATCGGGTTATCGATCCTGCAGCAGTTCGTGGGCATCAATGTCATCTTCTACTACTCCTCGACCCTGTGGCAGGCGGTCGGCTTCGCCGAATCCGACGCCCTGGTGCAATCGGTGATCACCTCGGTCACGAACATCGCCGTCACGATCGTTGCGATCGCGCTCATCGATAAGATCGGACGCCGGCTCCTCCTCACCATCGGATCGGCCGGAATGATCGTCTCCCTCGGCACGATGGCCGTGGTGTTCGCGATGGCCGATCGGGTGATGGAAGGGGGCGAACTCGTCCCGGTCCTCTCCGACACCCAAGGACCGATCGCCCTCATCGCGGCGAACGCGTTCGTCGTGTTCTTCGGGATGTCGTGGGGTCCAGGAGTGTGGGTGCTCCTCGGGGAGATGTTCAACAACAAGATCCGCGCGACCGCCCTGGGAATCGCCGCCGCCGCGCAGTGGCTCGCGAACTTCGCCGTCTCGACCTCGTTCCCCGCGATGTCCGATCTCAGCCTCGGTTTTGCCTACGGTTTCTACACATTCTTCGCAGTCGTCTCGCTCGTGTTCGTGCTCAAGTGGGTGCCGGAAACCAAGGGGAGAGAACTCGAAGACATGTAACCCGCCGCGCGGCGCACGCGGCGGCGGCTCGGCCTGGCTCGGCTAACCAGGCATAATAAAGCGAGCAATACGTGATCGTTCAACTAACAGGAGAGTTCATGTCAAAGATCCGCGTGGCCATCGCGGGGGTGGGAAACTGCTCCTCCTCCCTCGTCCAGGGAGTGGAGTATTACCGCGAAGCCGACCCCGCGAGCACGGTGCCCGGGCTCATGCACGTGCAATTCGGCGATTACCACATCAGCGACGTCGAGTTCGTTGCCGCGTTCGACGTCGATGCGAAGAAGGTCGGCCAGGATCTCTCCGACGCGGTCAACGCCTCGGAAAACAACACGATCAAACTCACCGACGTGCCCCGCGCGGGCGTGACGGTCCAACGCGGCCCGACCTTGGACGGGCTCGGCAAGTACTACCGCGAAACCATCACCGAATCCGATGCCGAGGCCGTCGACGTCGTCGCTGCCCTGAAACACGCGCGGGCAGACGTGCTCGTGTGCTACCTACCCGTGGGCTCCGAGGAAGCGACGAAGCACTACGCCCAAGCGGCGATCGACGCTGGCGTCGCCTTCGTCAACGCCCTGCCGGTGTTCATCGCCTCCACGGCCGAGTGGGCGGAGAAGTTCGAAGCCGCGGGCGTGCCGATCGTGGGGGACGACATCAAGTCGCAGGTCGGTGCGACGATCACGCACCGGGTGCTCGCGCGACTGTTCGAGGAGCGGGGGGTCACCGTGGACCGCACCTACCAGCTCAACATCGGCGGGAACATGGACTTCAAGAACATGCTCGAACGGGACCGGCTGGAATCGAAGAAGATCTCCAAGACCCAGGCGGTGACCTCCAACATCGAGCAGGAACTCACCGACGAGAACGTCCACATCGGCCCGAGCGACTACGTGCAATGGCTCGATGACCGCAAGTGGGCGTACGTGCGCATGGAAGGCCGCGCGTTCGGTGACGTGCCCATCAACCTGGAGTACAAGCTCGAGGTGTGGGACTCGCCGAACTCCGCCGGGATCATCATCGACGCCATTCGCGCCGCGAAGATCGCGCTCGACCGGGGGATCGGCGGTCCGATCCTTTCCGCCAGCGCCTACTTCATGAAGTCCCCGCCGAAGCAGCACGACGATGAAACGGCGCGCGCGATGGTCGACGCCTTCATCCGCGGGGACAGCGAGGCGTAGCCGGCTCCGGGCGGCCGCGGAAGGGCGATCCCATGGCAGATGCGAATGTGCAGCACCGCGAGGTGGCAGAGTTCGCCAAGGGCTGGGACTCGGCGCGCCTGGAACCCGTCAACCTCGCGATCCTCGGCGCGACCGGGGTGGGGAAATCGACCTTGGTGAACGCCATCTTCGGGGAGAACCTCGCCGCGACGGGGATCGGGCGGCCCGTGACGAGCGGTGTCGATTTTTATGAACGTGACTCGCTCGGGCTGTACGACTTCGAGGGGCTAGAAAGCTTCGCGGACCTGAAGACGTTCATCGACAACTTCAGGAAGGTCTACCGTAAACGGCTCAAACAGGACCCCGAACACGCGATCCATGCCGTGTGGTACTGCGTCAAAGCGAGCGATCGCCGTGTGGATGCCCAGCAGGAGGAGGCGCTGCACCGGCTCGCGGTCGACATGAAGCTCGTGGTGTTCCTCGTCGTCACCCAGACGCCGTGGTACCCCGAGCGGGGCCTGGATCCGAGCACGGTGACCTTCCTTCACCACCTCAAGGAGCGGAACCTGCCGATCGTCGGCGGATCGGCGGTCGCGGTGGCGGCGCTGGACGACGAATATACGGGCACGGAGGCATTCGGGTTGACGAGTCTGGTGAACCGGACCCTGGCCTCGGTGCCGGAGGCGCGCCGCGCAGCGTTCTCCGCAGCGCAGAGGGTCGACGTTGATGCCAAGACCAAAGAGGCGCGCACAATCGTCAATAGGGCTACGGCGTCGGCAGCGGCGATCGCGGCGACGCCGATCCCGGTTGCAGACGCGCCGTTCCTGTTGGGAGTCCAGGCCCGAATGATGGCGCGCATCGCCAAGGTCTACGACGTGCACCTTTCCGCTGCGAATGCGGCCAAAGCGCTCGCCGGGATCGCCGCGACGAGCGTGGGCCGCAGCCTCGTCGGGTCGTTGCTCAAGGTGGTGCCCGGGGCGGGGAACGTCATCAACGCCTCCGTCGCCGGAGCGATCACCTCGGCGCTCGGATACGCATGGCTGGAGCTGTGCCGGCGAGACTGGCTCGGCCAGCTCAGCCTCGAATCCCTCGCTGAGCACGGAGAACTCTCCTCAATGCTGTTGCGCCATTACACGCCCCGGGTCGTCGAAGAGGGCCCCGCAGACTCGGCTGGGCGGCGGATCGACCCGTCCTGACGCGGCTCCGGCGCACCATCGACCGGTCGATGCAGA
>DATGUB010000005.1:0-10586 GCA_035301585.1 Beutenbergiaceae bacterium
ACTAGATGCGTGTCTACCTACACTGCCACAGCAACGGTTGATCTCGCCGCGATCCAGGCGAACCTGCGCCGGATCGGGGAGTTCACGAACGCGACGATCATGACCGCGGTCAAGGCCGACGCCTACGGTCACGGGCTCATCCCCGTCGCGAACGCCGCCCTCGAGGGCGGCGCGACCTGGCTGGGGACCGCCCAACTCTCCGAAGCGCTCGCGATGCGTGAGGCGGGAATCACCGCGCCCATCCTCGCGTGGCTGTTCACCCCGCACACGACGTTGCTCCAGCAGTGCATCGGCGCCGATATCGACCTGTCCGCCTCGGACGTGTGGGCCCTGGAGATGATCGCAGACGCCGCGCGCAACGAGGGCCGCCGTGCCCGCGTGCACCTCGAAGTGGATACCGGCATGAGCCGGGGTGGGGTCCGGCTCCCGGACTTCGAGGCGGTGGTGAGCGCGGCGAAGACAGCGATGGCGGCGGGGGCGATCGACGTCATCGGCGTGTGGACCCACCTCGCGTGCGCCGACGAACCCGGCAACGAAAGCACGCCCGCGCAGTACGCAGAATTCGAGCGGGCGCTCGCGGTGGTGGCCGGGGCGGGCATCGAGGTCGAACTTCGCCACATCGCCAATTCCGCCGCCACCCTCACCGACCTGGAGCACTACGACCTCGTGCGCCCGGGCCTCGCGTGCTACGGACTCTCCCCATTAGCGGCGAGCCCCGCCGAACTGGGACTGACTCCCGCCCTGCGCCTCTCCGCGGAACTCGCCACGGTGAAAACCGTGCCGGCAGGCGCCGGAGTCTCCTACGGTCACACGTTCGTCACCGACCACCCCACCCAGATCGGAATCGTTCCGCTCGGCTACGGTGACGGCATCCCCCGGCACGCCTCCAACCAGGTCAGCGTTTCCGTTGCCGGAGAGCGGGCCCCCATCGTCGGCCGGATCTGCATGGACCAATTCATGATCGACCTCGGCGACATCGCTGCCCGCCCGGGGGATGAAGTGGTGCTCTTCGGCTCCGGCGCCGCCGGCGAACCCACCGCGCACGAATGGGCGGAGGCGATCGGTACGATCAACTACGAGATCGTCACCCGGCTCGGCGCGCGCATTCCGCGCGAATACGTGCCCGCAAACCCCGAGAAAGGCCCCCGCTGATGCGCATCCCGTTGCCACACCCCGAGGCAACTATCGAACTCGGCACCCACCTCGCTGGGCTGCTGCGCCCGGGCGACCTCATCATCCTCACCGGTGACCTCGGGGCGGGCAAGACCACGCTGACCAAAGGGATCGCCGCCGGCCTCGATGTGCAGGGGGCGGTCTCTTCGCCCACCTTCATCATCGCCCGCGTGCACCCCGGGGAGACTCCGTTGGTGCACGTCGATGCCTACCGGCTCGGGAGCCTCGCCGAAGTGGACGACCTCGATCTGGATTCCGACCTCACCGACTCGGTCACCGTCGTCGAATGGGGCGAGGGACTCGTGGAGGACCTCGCGGAGGACCGGCTCGAGATCGCCGTCGTGCGCCCCCGCGGGGCGGATGACCACGGCCGGTACGCCGAGATCACCGCCGTCGGTTCCCGGTGGGAGGGCGTGGACCTCAGGGCGCTCGCCCGCGCTGCCGGCTGAACCCGCCGAGCCAGCCGAGCGAACTACACTGGATCTATGCTCCTTTGCCTGGACACCTCCCACGGTGCCTCCGTCGCGCTCCTACAGGAATACACGCGCCTGGGCGCGGCGGCGAACGAGGACCCCCGCCAGCACACCGAAGCGCTCACCCCGATGATCAAAGAAGTAGTCGAGGGCGCTGGCGCCACGATGGCCGACCTCACGGGCATCGCCGTAGGGACTGGGCCCGCACCGTTCACCGGCCTTCGGGTCGGCCTCGTCACCGCCCGCACTCTCGCCCTCGCGCTCGCGATCCCCGTCTACGGGGTCTCCGCGCTCGCGGCCGTCGCCCGCGGAGTGTTCGACGACGAGGACGTGGACGAAGCCGTCATCGTCACCGACGCTCGGCGCAAGGAAGTGTATTGGGCGCGCTACGCCCGGGCGGGGGAACACGACGTCACCGAGACCAGCCCGCCGGCCGTCGCCCGGCCCGAGGACCTCGCCGGCGAGGTCCGGGGGGAAACGATCCGCGGGCGCGGGGTAGCGCTCTACCCCGAACACTTCGATGGCGAATCGGCCGAGCTCGACCCCGCGGCGCTCGGGCGGATCGCCCTCGCCTGGCGGGCCCGGGCGGAACGGGAGGGCCGCCCGGTGGAGCTGCCGACCGAACCGCTGTACCTGCGCCGTCCGGACATCCACCACAGCGGGGGAAGAAAACGCGCCTCATGACCCCCACCCTGCGCCCACTGGATCCCGGTGACCTCGACGCCGTCCTGCCCCTGGAAGCGGAGCTGTTCGGGCGCGGCAAATGGACGCGGGGGATGTTCCTGAGCGAACTGTCCGCCCCGCGCCGCCACTACCGGGTCGCAGAACGTGCCGGAGGCATCGTCGGGTACGCCGGCATCGCGCTGGGGGAGACCTCCCAGGTGATGACGATCGGCGTCCACCCCGGCCACCGGCGCCAAGGGATCGGGCGGCTGCTCCTTACCGACCTGCTCGAGGCGGCACGGGGGTTCGGGGCGATGGAGGCGATTCTGGAAGTGCGCATCGATGCCGCGGCCCCGCAGGCGATGTATACCGAATTCGGTTTCACTCCGATGGGAGTGCGGAAGAACTATTATCAAGCTGAGGGGATCGACGCCCTCGTCATGCACAAACAGTTGCGGAGCCGAATCGGCCCGGTGGGCTCGGAGGTCACGGAATGAGACGCACGGTCTACGTCACAGCAGAGCGATTAGCAGCGGAATTGCGGTGGCAGAAACCGCCGGTACTCCTCGACGTCCGGTGGTCGCTCGCCAACCCTGACGGCCGCGCGGCCTTCGCCGCCAACCATCTTCCCGGGGCGCAGTACGTCGACCTGGAGACTGAACTCTCCGGGAAAGTGGGCGCCGACACCGGCCGCCACCCGTTGCCCGAGATCGCCGACCTGCAACGAGCCGCCCGCCGGTGGGGGATCAACGACGGCGATGCGGTCGTGTGTTACGACGATTCCGATGGCGCCGGGGCAGCCCGGGCGTGGTGGGTGCTGAAGTGGGCGGGCGTGGAGAACGTGCGGATCCTCGACGGCGGCTATCGCGCCTGGGCGGGGCACGGGATCATCGTCAGCGACCGGTATGAATCCGGCCGCCCGAAACGTAAGGGACGACGCCCCCGCGGGAACGTCACCCTCTCGGCGGGGCACCTGCCCACGATCAGTGCGCAGGAGGCGGCGCACTTCCCCGGCGTGCTCCTCGACGCCCGCGCGCCGATGCGTTATCGGGGCGAATTCGAACCGCTCGACCCTCGCGCCGGCCATATCCCGGGAGCGATCAACGCCCCCTACACCGCGAACCTCACCCCAGCCGGCACGATCCGCCCGGAGCAGGAACTGCAGAACCGATTCCACGCCCTCGGGGCATTGAACGACGACCCCGTCGCGGTGTACTGCGGATCTGGGGTGACCGCGGCGCATAACGTCGCTGCGCTCGCCTCCCTCGGCGTCGAGGCCGCGCTCTATCCGGGCTCGTGGTCACAGTGGTCGAGCGATCCGCGCCGCCCCGCGGAGGTGGGAGAGGGGCGCTAGTCGCCTCCGGAGCCGAGCAGTAGGCTGAGCCGATCCAGTTGGGTGGGGTCGGCGAGCGCGGAACCGACGGCGACGCAGCGGACCCCCGCGGCGAGGAAATCGCCGGCATTATTCGCGTCCATGCCCCCGGTCGCGACGAATTTCACCTCCGGGAACGGCCCGGCCATCGCCGTGAACCAGGCGGTGCCGAGCTGCGCGGCCGGGAAGGCTTTCAACCACGTGAGTCCTGCCGCCACGGCGGTCTGGATCTCCGTCGGCGTGGCGACCCCTGGAAGGCTCGGCATCCCCGCACTCTCGGAGGCGCGAACCACTTCGAGGTCAAGACCCGGGCTCACGGTGAACGCGGCGCCCGCCTCGGCGATCGCGGGGATCTGATCCGGGGAGATGACGGTGCCGGCGCCCACGAGGCGCCCCCGCTCGCGGCCCTCGGCGCAGGTGACCCGCAACGCCTCCAGATCGGTCGGGGATTGGACGGGTAGCTCCACGTGGTGGATCCCCAGATCCCAGGCCTTGCTGCTGAGTTCCAGGCTTCGCTCGACGCCGACCCCGCGGAGGATGGCCATGAGGGGGACGTCGCCGAACAGCTCGTCGAAGGAGGTCATACGATTCCTCTCGTTGGAACGAAATCGGAGGTGCTCGCCAGCACCCGGGCCGCTTGGTCATGCCCGGCCTGCAGCCGGGCGGCGGGGCCCGCGCCGCGCAGGAGAGCGGTGAGGTAGCCGGCGGCGAAGGCATCGCCCGCGCCGACCACCTCCACGACGTCGACGACGGGGGCGGGGACGAAGGTGTGCTCCTCCCCGGAGAACTCCGTCGCGCCGATCTCCGCGTTCTTGACCACGAGCCGCGCGTGCGGGAACAGCGCGCGCACGTCGCCGGGAGTGCGGCAGCGCCACAGGGTGTGCGCCTCATCGAGCCCGACGAACACGGTGTCCGCGCGCCGCCCGAGAGCGAGCAGCACCGGCGCTGCGGTGTCGAGGGGCCAGAGCGCTGCCCGGTAGTTGATATCGAAGGAGATCGGTACCTGCGCGGCATGCGCGATGTCGATCGCCGCGTCTACGAGGTGCGTGCAGCTCGCTGAGAGCGCGGGCGTGATGCCCGTCAGGTGCAGCAGTTGCGCCGATTCGATCGCCGCGTTCCGCAGCAGCGCGGGTCCCATGCGGGAAGCGGCGGACCCGGCGCGATAGTAATGCACCTCCGCTCCCGGGTCCTTGAAATATACCCCCGTGGGCGCGTGCGGATCGAACTGCACCCGCGAGGTGTCTACCCCGCGGCCCGCGATATCGGCGAGGATCCGCCGGCCGAGGGGGTCGTCACCGAGAGCGGAGACCCACGCGGCAGAGATCCCCAGATGCGCGCAATGCGAGGCGACGTTCGACTCCGCGCCGGCCGCGTCGACCGCGAAGACCTCCGCGGTCTGCAACGCCGTGGGCGTCGTCGGGGTGACGAGCGCCATCGTTTCGCCGATGGTGAGGAGCTGAGTGGACGACATGGGATCACTATGATCGATCTGTGCAATTTTCGCAATTGATGTTGCATCTAACGCAACAGTGCCCCTAGGGTGGGGCGTGACGGTACGCAGGGGACGCAACGAAACGGAAGTAGCCGATGCTCGAACCATTCCTCACCCGCCTCAGGGGCGAAACCATCACGCCGACGGCGAAGGGGCTCCCGGAACGAGCCTACGGCGCGACCGTCGCGGATTTCTTGAGAACGGCCCCGCGCATCGAGGACTTCTGGACGCCGCTCGTGGCCCTCAACGACGAAGCGATGCGGCGTAACCTCGACCTTCTCGCCGGTTGGACCAGCGAGCGGGGGCTGGAATTCATGCCGCACGGCAAAACGATGATGGCCCCCTCGTTGTGGCAGCGGCAGTTGGACGCTGGGGCAGCCGGAATCTCCCTGGCGACCCTCGGCCAGGTCCGCATGGGACGCACGGCAGGCCTGCGCGTGATCCAGCTTGCGAACGAAGCGCTCGACCCGAACGGGCTTGCCTGGCTCGCCGGGGAACTCCACGATGAGGAGTTCGAATTCACCTGCTGGGTGGATTCCCTCGAGGGAATCCAGATCATGGAGGCCGCACTTGAACAAGCGCGCGCGCCTCGCAAACTCAACGTGCTCATCGAGCTCGGCGTCAGCGGCGGACGCACCGGTGTTCGCGGCCTTCCCGCCGCGCGGGAGCTGGCAGAACGGGTCGCCGCATCGCGTTGGCTGCGCCTTTCGGGCGTGAGCGGCTACGAAGGGGTCGTCGGTGGGAAACGCACCCCCGAGATCCTCACCGGGGTGCAAGAATTCCTCGCCCAGCAGGTCGAACTGCACCACTCGCTCGCCGATCTGTACGACGACGGTCCGCTCCTCGTCACCGCCGGTGGGAGCGCCTTCTTCGACCAGGTGGCCGCCGCCTACACCCGCGGCCGTGAGGGTGCGCCGGAGGGCACGTCCTGGGTGATCCGCTCCGGCGCCTATCTCACTCACGACGAGGGGCACTACCGCGGACTGTCTCCGCTCGATGAGGACGTGATCTCCGGGGGCGCAGCCCTGCGCCCCGCGCTCACCGGTTACGCCCGCGTCCTGTCCGCTCCGGAGCCCGGCCTCGTGCTCGCCGACGCGGGCCGTCGCGACCTGCCCTACGACATCCATCTGCCGTTCCTGCGTGGGAACGCCGCCACCCTCGCCGGGCCGTTCCAGCCGATCGACGGTGAGGTGACCGGGCTGAACGACCAGCACGCGTTCGTCTCGATCTCCGGGCAGAACCCGCCCGTGGGATCGGTGCTGAGTTTCGGCATCTCCCACCCGTGCACGACGTTCGACAAGTGGGTGTACCTGCCCGTCGTCGACGCGGACGGGCAGGTCGTCGACCTCGTGCGGACGTTCTTCTGATGACCCCACCACGCGTGGTGCTGCGCGGCGGCAACGTCGTGACCGGCGAGACCATCACCCGAGCTGACCTTTGCGTCCGCGCGGGTCGGATCGAGGCGGTAGGCGAGATCGCCCCGGAGCCGGGGGACGACGTCGTCGACTGTTCCGGCCGTTACCTCCTGCCGGGGTTCGTTGATGCGCATGCCCACGTCGATGGCGCGATCTTTGATTCTTCCGTGCAGTTGGCGCTGCTTCGCCAGGGGATAACGACGGCGATCGTCGGCCAGGACGGGGTGTCGTACGCTCCCGGTGATGGCCGGTACGCAACGGAGTATTTTGCGGCGATCAACGGCCCGCACCCGACCTACTCCGGGGGCGGGGTCGGAGAGCTGCTCGCCTCCTATGACGGCGCCGTGCCGGTGAACCTGGGATATCTCGTGCCCGCCTCCACGGTGAGGAACGAGGTGCTGGGGCGCGCCGAGCGGCCCGCTACGCCCGCAGAGACCGAGCGGATGGCCGACCTCGTGGCCACGGGGATGGCCGAGGGTGCGCTGGGACTGTCCACAGGGCTCGATTACGTGCCGGGAATCTTCGCGCCCACCCACGAGATCGCGGCCCTGTGCCAGCCCGTGGCCCGGGCTGGCGGGGTGTACGTCAGCCACATGCGCGGGGGATACGAACACAACTCCCGCGAAGGCACCGACGAGGTCGTCGAGATCGCGAAACGCGCGGACGTTCCCGTGCACGTGTCGCACTTCCACGCCGAGCCCACGATCGTGCTCGGGCTGTTGCAGCAGATGCGTACCGAGGGGGTGGACGTCACCTTCGACGCCTACCCCTACACCCGCGGCTGCACGCTCGTGGCCATGGCGATCCTGCCCCCCGAACTCGTCAACCGTCCGGTTCCCGAGGCGGAACGGACCTTGCGGGACCCCGCCGCGCGGGCGGAGCTCCGCCGCGATTGGTTCCCGCTGGTCAACGAAAGACCGAGCCTCGGTCCGGACTGGCCCGCGATGATCCTCCTCGGCCACGTGCCCCACCCGGATTACGCGTGGGCAGCGGGCGCCACCCTCGAGGACGCGGCGGAGCAGGCGGGGGCCGACGTCATCGACTTCACCCTCGATCTGCTCGCCGCGTGCCACCTCGAGGTGAACGCGACGATGGCGGTGCGCTACCGACGGGACACTCGCGATCTCGCGGAGATCTTCGCCGACCCCGGCCACCAGGGCGGCTCGGATGGGATCTTCATCGGTTCGCACCTGCACCCGCGGGCGAAGGGAAGTTTCGCCCGTTACCTCAAAGAGTTCGTCATCGACAACGACCACTGGACCTGGCCCGAGGCCGCCCGAAGGCTGAGCGAGAACCCGGCGCGGCGTTTCCGCCTGGGCGAGCGAGGGAGACTCGAGCCGGGGTGGATCGCCGATATCGCCGTCGTCGCCCCGGATGTTGCCGACCGCGCGACGTACGAGCAACCAGAGCGCCTCGCGGGCGGGGTGGACGACGTGTTCGTCGCGGGTGTGGCAGTGTTACGTGCGGGCGGGCTCACCGGCCGCACTCCGGGTGCGGGGCTGCGCCGAAGCGGGGGAGGGAACCGATGAGTCAGAGCGTGCGCCGAGCGGCGCGGATCGTCGACGAACTCGCCGCCCGGCCCCGCACCGTTGCCGACCTCGCGGCGGATTTCGACCTGCACCGCTCGACGATGTTCCGCGAACTCAAGGCGCTGGAGGAGATCGGCTACGCCCGGCGCCGCCCCGACGGCACGTACACGCTCGGGATGAAGTTCGTCACGCTCGGGCAGGAGGTGCTCGCCCAGATCGACGTGCGCGACGCTGCCGCCGAACCGGCCCGGCGCCTGCACCAGGTCACCGGTAACACCGTGCACGTCGCCGCGCTCGTGGGCGATGACATCCTGTACGTGGACAAGGTCGAGGACGAGGCCGGGGTGCGGATGTACTCCCGCGTCGGCGCGCCCGCCCGGGCCCACTGCTCCGGGGTCGGGAAAGTGATCCTCGCCGGCCTGCGGGGGCGGAACCGGCAGGCGCTGCTGGCGAAGGTGTCGTGGGAGAAATATACGGAGAACACGATCACGGACCGGCACGCCCTGGAAGCGCAGTTGGAGGTTATCGCCGCGCAGGGGTGGGCGGCCGACGACGGCGAGTTCGAGGACTTCGTCAACTGCCTGGCGGTGCCGATCACGAGCTCTGCCGGGGTGGTGGGAGCGCTGTCGGTGACGGCGATCCGGATGGTGAAGAACCTTGAGGACCTGCGGGAATACCTCCCGCTGATGCAACGCGTGGCCGCGGAGGTCGGCCGCGAACTCGGATGAAAGGAACGTCATGACCCGCAACGCAGTGACCGCCGCCGGGGCGCCCCCGCCCGGAGGCCCCTACTCCCACGGGGTGGAGGCCCACGGATTCTTCTACACCGCCGGCTTCAGCCCCCACCACCCCGAAACCGGGGAAGTGGCCGCAACCGTCACCGCCCAGACGCAGCAAGTGATGGCGAACCTCGAAGCGGTGCTCCGCGCTCGCGGGCTGACCTTCGACGATGTGGTGAAGACGACGGTGCACCTGTCCTCGCTCGAACATTTCGCGGAGTTCAACGAGGCGTATCAGGCGTACTTCACCCCGCCCTACCCGGTCCGCACCACGGTGGGGTCGGAGCTCATGGGCTTCGACGTCGAGATCGATCTCGTCGCCGCGATCCCCGAAGGGAAGTAACGGCCGGCGCGAGGAGCCCGCGGGCGGTGGGCGTAAGCTGGGAGGCGTGAAGAGCCAACCCGTAGTGCTGGGTATCGAAACCTCCTGCGACGAGACCGGGATCGCGATTGTTCGCGGCCTCGACCTCCTCGCCGACGTCACCGCCTCCTCCATGGATTCCCACGCCCGGTTCGGCGGGATCGTGCCGGAGGTCGCCTCCCGAGCGCACCTGGAGGCGTTCGGCCCGACGCTGCGCGAGTGTCTTGCCCAGGCGGGCCTCACCCTCGGCGAGGTGGACGCCATCGCCGTCACCGCCGGGCCCGGGCTCATCGGCTCCCTCACCGTCGGCGCCGCCGCCGCCAAGGCACTCGCGCTCGCGACGGGGAAACCCCTGTACGGGGTGAATCACATCCTCGGGCACGTCGCGGTGGACTCGCTCGTGCACGGCCCGTTCCCGAGTGAATTCCTCGGCCTGGTGGTCTCCGGCGGGCACTCCAGCCTCATGCTCGTGCGCGATATCGCGACCGACGTGCTCGAACTCGGCCAGACCCTCGACGACGCCGCGGGGGAGGCCTTCGACAAGGTCGGCCGCCTGCTCGGGCTGCCCTATCCGGGCGGGCCCCACATCGACCGGCTCAGCCAGGGCGGCGACCGCGCGGCGTTCGACTTCCCCCGGGGGCTCTCGAAGGGGAAGGAAGTGGCGAAGTATCCCTACGACTTCTCCTTCTCCGGGCTCAAGACGGCCGTCGCCCGCGTGGTGGAGAGCTATGAAGACTCCGGTGAGGAGCTGCCCGCCGCCGACCTCGCGGCGTCGTTCTCCGAGGCCGTCGTCGAGGTGATCGTCGCCAAGACGCTCCGTGCGGCCCGCGACCACGGCGTCGACACCGTCGTCATCGGGGGCGGGTTCTCCGCGAATTCTCGTCTGCGCGAACTCGCGGCCGAGCAGCTCGAACGGGAAGGGATCACGGTGCGGATCCCGCCCATCAGGTACTGCACGGATAACGGCGCGATGATCGCCGCGCTCGGCTCCCACATCGTCTCGGCGGGGCTCACCCCCTCGGATCTGGACATCACAGTCACCTCGCAGATGCCACTGGATCAGGTTCTCGCGAGCGCCTGAGTTCGCTCCGTTCTCCTTACGGTTGCTGGGTGCGGGCGGGAACCATGACTCCACGTCGCCCCCTCGAGCGGGATCGGCCAGCCTGGCAGCGATGACCCGGCCAAGCGAAGCAGAACGCAAGTTGGACGGAGAATTTCAGCTACATCATCGGTAACGTCGGCGCGAGATCCGTCACCAACGTCATGTGCAGCAATGATGGTGAAGGCTGGCAGATCGCATCGAAAACATTCACGATGGTGGAGTAAACC
>DATGUB010000006.1:0-12849 GCA_035301585.1 Beutenbergiaceae bacterium
TATTTGCGGTTGAGCACGAGGCGTTCCCCGAGCGTCCACGAGGTCGTCGTCAGCAGATACAGCGCCGCGGCGAGTGGAACGACGGCGGCGATGACCGCCGTCATGAAGGGCAGATAACTGAGCATCTTGGTCATGCCCGCCATGTTCGGCATACCCGCGGGCGTTGCCGCGTCGGAGCCCGCGGGCCCGGCCGCGGGCTCCCCCGGACCGGTTGCAGGGGTGAGTTTGCGGCGCGTGATCTGGGCGACGGCGGCGATGAGCGCGATGATCGTGAGGAACAGCGCGGCGGCTCCGAGCGTGAGGGTGCCGGCGCCCAATTGGCCGATGAGGCCCGCGTCGAGGGGGACCCCGAAGAGGGTATAGCCGAGCAGTTCGTTGGGTTCGCCGTTGATCGTCGGGCGGATGAAAAGACCGTACACGGCCATGAGGATCGGCATCTGCGCGAGCACCGGCAGACAACCCGCGAGCGGGGAGGCGCCCTCCTCGGCGTACATCTCCATCATCTTTCGCTGAAGAACTTCCGGCTGGGACTCATATTTCTTGTTCAGCTCGGCCATCTTCGGGGCGAGCCGTTGGCGCGTCGCGTTCGCTTTCGCCTGGGAGATCCCGACGGGAAGGAGCGCAGACCTCACCAGCAGGGTGAGCGCGACGATCGCGAGCGCGGCGCTTCCCACGCCGGCGAGCGGGTAGAGCAGGTCGGTAAGGTGGGTGACGACCCAGTGGGCCGCGGTGACGAGGACGCGGATCGGGGCAAATTCGTAAATGTTCACGGTCGACTTTCGGGAGCGGTGATGCGCAGGGCGAAGTAGCCCGCGCCGGGCACGGAATGCCCTCACGGCCCGAGCGGCGTCGTATCGCGGGCGCGGCTTGGCGCGCTATCGCGGAGAAAGTTCGCGGAACCTCGTCGCTCAGGGGAGGGCGCGGGAGGTGTCCGGTGCGCGGGCGAGCGCCGCTCCCGGTGTTCCCGGTGCGCCAGGGATGCGAACCTCGGCGGGCGCGATGGAATCCGCGAGGTGGCGCGGCGGCGCGTTTGCGGCGAGGCACAGCGGCTTCAGGAGGAGGCGGGCAAGCCGGGGCGCGAGCGGCACGATGATGAGTGCGCTCACGAGCAGCAGCGCGAGCAGGTGCGGCAACGACTGAGGCATCTGTGCCCCGAGAACGATCCCTGCCCACAGCACGACGAAGTAGACGGCTACTCCGATCTGCAACATATTCGCTCCTGCGGCCCGATTTCGTTCCCACATTACCTGTTCGGAGTTCATAGCAAGGCGCCATTTCATTCATAGCGCATTCATAGGGTCCGTTGCGCTAATAGGAATATCCACGCCGGCCCGCTCGCGGGCCACGACACAAGGAGTGCACATGAACACGCTGCTGATGATCAGCATCGACCTCGCGGCGATCGCCCTGGTGACGCTGGGGCTGTATCACCGCCGCCACGGCCGCCGGGACCTCGTGACGGCGTTCGTCGTCGTCAACACAGGGGTCTTCGCCGTCACCCTGCTACTGGCGAGCGCCGACATCGGTTTGGGCGTGGGGCTGGGGTTGTTCGGGGTGCTCTCGATCATTCGGCTCCGCTCTTCGGAGATCTCCCACACCGAGATCGCCTACTACTTCGCCTCGCTCGCGATCGGGCTGATCGCCGGGTTCGACACCGCCGATCTCGCCACCTCCGCCGGGCTCATCGCGTTGGTTGTCGCTGCGATCACGCTCGCCGATTCCCCGGCGTTGCTCGGCCGTTCCCGGCAGCAGGTGCTCCGCCTCGACCGGGCCTACACCGACGAGCAGGCGCTCCGGGCGCACCTGGAGCGGACCTTCGGCGCCCAGGTGCGGTCGGTCACCGTGCTCAAGTGCGACCTCGTCGATGACTCCACCCTCGTAGATGTGCGCTGGCACCGGCGCGGAACCTCCCGAACCGCGGCGTTGGAGACGGCGAAATGACCGCGAACACCGCGACGATCGACGCAGCGGCTACGGCACGCTTCGCCCCGATCGGGTTGGCGGAACTCAACTCCCAGGCGGCGCTACAAACCCGCGTCGACCGCAAATACCTCCTCACCGGTGAGAGCGCGGCGGCCCTGACGGAATCGCTCGACCCGCGCACGCAGGTTCTCACGTTCGCCGGTGCGACGGCGCAGCGGTACCGGTCGGTGTACTTCGACACCCCCGAACTCGACTCCTATCACCGCGCGGCCACTCGCCGCCGGCGCCGCTACAAAGTGCGCACCCGCGCCTATTGCGATACCGGGGTGGCGTTCGTCGAGGTGAAGACCCGCGGCAGCCGCGGCCGCACGTGCAAGGAGCGGATCCCCGCGGACACTGACCGCCTGGAAACCTTGGGCCGCTCGACCCGTGAATTCGTTGCGACGGCGATCGGCGCCCTCGGTCTCGACGCGTTCGATAGCGCCCGATTGGCGCCGGCGCTGACCGTCGCCTACGAACGAACTACCCTGCTCGTGCCCGCCACGCAAACCTGCGGCCCGACCCGGGTGACGATCGACACCCACCTGTCCTGGCGCCTGCCGGGCGAGACCGGTGCGGCGAGTTTCACACACCCGACCCTCGCCGTCGTCGAAACGAAGTCCGCCACCGGCTCGGGCCCGGTGGACCGGGCGCTGTGGCGCCGAGGCATCCGGCCGGATCGGTTCTCGAAGTACGCCACGGGCCTTGCCGCCCTGCGACCCGAACTGCCCTCCAACCGGTGGGCCCGCCCGCTGCGGCAGGCGATGCTCCCCTACCTGACCTCGACCAATTCCTGATCCGCCCAACGAAACACGAAGGAGAACACATGCGATTCACCCCCAACCACGGCCCCGTCCGCGCCACCACGACCGCCCGCGCCCGGCACGCCGCAAGCGCGCTCTTCGCCCTCACCCTTGCTGCGAGCACCGCGGGCTGCTCGGCGGCGACCCTCACGGACGACACTCCGGAGAGCTCCGACGTCGCCGCGGGGGCGGACCCGGCTGCGGACACCGCTGCGGATGCCCGGACCGTCGCCGAGGCGATGGCGGAGAACCACGGCTATTGGACGGCGGCGGAGACGGAGGACACCGCCGAGGAGATCACCCTTGCGGGCGGTTCCGCCGCAAGCTCCTCCCCGGCCGTGACCACCGAGGGCTCGACCGTCACGATCACCGCCGGCGGCACCTACTCCGTGAGCGGGAACCTCACCGGGCAACTCATCATCGACGCCGACGAGGAGCAGGTCATCCTCATCCTCGACGGCGCCGAGATCACCAACCCCGATTCGGCGGCGATCCTCATCTCCGCGGCCGAAGGGGTGCAACTCGTGCTCGCAGACGGCACCGAGAACTCGGTCTCCGATGCGGATTCTTACGCCGGGGACGCTGCCGTTGACGCGGCGATCTTCGCCGATGCGGACCTGGAGATCACCGGCTCGGGCGCGTTGACCGTCTCCGGGAACGGGGCGGATGGGATCGCGAGCAAGAAGGACCTCGTCCTCACCGGCGGGCAGATCACCGTCACCGCCGCGGAGCACGGGCTGCGCGGCAAGGACGCGCTCGTAGTCACTTCCGGTGAGATCGCGATCGACTCGGGAGGCGACGCGCTGCGCGCGAACAACGACACCGACGCCGACCGCGGCTACATCCTCCTCACCGGGGGCAGCCTCGACCTCACCGCGGGCCAGGACGCGGCGGACGCGAAGAGCGACCTGCTCATTTCCGGGGCCACGATCACCGCCACGAGCGGGGGCGGTGCGGGCGGGCCGATCCCGGAGGACACCTCCACCAAGGGCCTCAAGGGCAGGTCGCTCGTCATCGTTGAAGGCGGGAACATCACGGTCGACGCCGCCGATGACTCGGTGCACTCCGACGGGTCCGTCTACCTCCTCGGGGGCACGCTCACCCTCGCGAGTGGCGACGATGGGGTGCACGCCGACCACACACTGGAGGTCGCGGGGGCCTCGGTGACGATCACCGAATCAGAGGAGGGCCTGGAGGCGACCTGGTTGACGATCAGTGATGGCGAGGTCGATATCACCTCCGCCGATGATGGTCTCAATGCGGCGAATGGCACCGAGGGCAGCACCGAAAGCACCGGTGAGGCCCCGGCCGAGGAGCAGCCGCCGCAGGACGCGCCCGCTCGGGAAGGTGCGCCCGCGCCGGAAGGTGCGCCCGAAGCAGGCCCCGCGGGCGGGGCGCCGAACGAGGAAGGTCCCGGCGGCGGGATGGACGCCGACGACGGTTCGGAGTTGGTGATTAGCGGCGGCACCGTCGTCATCGACGCCGAGGGGGACGGCATTGATTCCAACGGATCCCTGTCGATCACCGGCGGCGAGGTCACGGTCTTCGGCACCCAAACCGGCGGGGATGGCGCCTTCGACGCCAACGGCGATTTCGGCATCGAGGGGGGCACCGTGATCGCGCTCTCGGCGGGTGAGATGGAGGAGGTCCCCGCCGGTGAGGGCCAGGGCTGGTTCGCCGCGGCCACGGCCGGCGGGCAGGGAACCGTCGTGGACTTCACCGACGGCGAGGAGGAACTGGCCTCCATAACTGGCGTGAAGGACTTCGGCTGGGCCTTCTACTCCAGTCCCACGGTCACCGAGGGGAGCACGAATACGGTGACCGCCGATGGCACCTCGAGTTCCGCCGTCGCCGGGGAAAGCACTGGAACACCAGGGCGGGGCGAGCGCCCTGGCCAGCCGGGCACAAACTAAGGTAGGAACATGACGGAGCCCACCCTCACCCGGCCCGACGGCTCGCCGGTCCGGGTGCTGATCGTCGACGACGAACCCCTCCTCGCCGATCTGCTCGCGATGGCGATGACTACCGAGGGGTGGTCGGCCCGGACCGCGAATGACGGGCAGGTGGCTCTGCGCCTCGCCCGGGAGTTCCACCCCGACGTCGTCGTGCTCGATGTGATGATGCCCCACGTGGATGGGCTGCAGGTGGTTAGCCGGCTGCGGGAACGCGGCAACGACGTGCCGGTGCTGTTCCTCACCGCGAAGGACGACGTCGCCGACCGCATCGCCGGTCTGCGTGCCGGCGGGGACGATTACGTGACCAAGCCGTTCAACCTCGAGGAGGTCGTCACCCGGCTGCGCGGGATGGCCCGGCGCCACCTGCGGGTGGTGGCCGAGGAGCCCGTGCTCACCGTCGGGGATCTGCACCTGAACGAGGAGACCTACGAGGTGCAGCGCGCCGGCCACCCGATCGAGCTCACCGCCACCGAATTCGCGCTGCTGAAGTACCTGATGGAGAACCCCAAGCGGGTGCTGAGCAAGGCCCAGATCCTCGACCGGGTGTGGAGCTACGATTTCGGCGGCAAGGCGAGCGTGGTGGAACTCTACATCTCCTACCTGCGCAAGAAGCTCGACGCCGCCGGCCCGCCGATGATCCACACGCTGCGCGGGGTGGGCTACTCCATCAGGCCCGCCGATGAGTGAGCGCGCGCGGGCCTTTCGCCACTGGCCGCTTCGCCGCCGCCTGGTGACGGCGCTCATCGCCATCCTCGTGCTGCTCACCCTCGCCATCGGTACCGTCAGCATCGTGGTTCAGCGTCAGGGGCTGGTTCACCGTCTCGATGACCAACTGCGCGCTTCCCTCGAGATGGTCGTGCGGGGCGGGGCGGCGGGCGGTCCCGGAGGTCAGGGGCCGGCGCCCGGCGCGCCGGGGCCACGCCTGGGATCCTTCGAGGTCGTCATCGCCGGCGGGGAGGTCCTCGGGGCGGAACTCGTGGATGAAACCGGCACCACGCACGAACTCAGCAGCGAGGAGGTCACCTCCCTGGCCACTGCCTCAGGCTCGGCCTCCGCGCCACACGCGATCGACGTCGGGGAGTTCGGTCCCTTCCGGGTAGCCGCGGCGCAGGCAGGCGCCGGCGGTGGGGAGTCGACCGTCATCGTGGGCTACTCGCTGGCCGAGGTGCAGCAAACCACCCGCGATCTCACCGTGATCTTCGCCCTCGTCGGCCTCGCCGGGGTCGTGCTTGCCGGGCTCGTGGGCGGCTACCTCGTGCGACTCGGGCTGCGGCCACTCGACCGGCTCGCGGCCACCGCGGCGCGAGTCTCGACGACCCCGCTTTCCTCGGGCGAGGTAGTCCTTCACGAGCGGCTCCCCGCGGGAGATGTCGATCCGGGCACCGAGGTGGGGCAGGTCGGGGCGGCGTTCAATCAGATGCTCGACCACGTGGAGCACTCGCTGCAAGTGCGCCAGGCGAGTGAGGAACAGCTGCGGCAGTTCGTCGCCGATGCCTCCCACGAACTGCGCACCCCGCTCGCCGTCGTCACCGGCTACACCGAACTCGCCGCCCGAAGCGCCGACCGCGTGCCGGAGCAGGTGGCGCGGTCGCTGGAGCGGATCGGTTCGGAAGCCTCCCGCATGTCGGGGATGGTGCAGGACCTGTTGCTGCTCGCCCGGTTGGATTCCGGGGCCCGGCTCGCCGAGCAACCGGTGGAACTTGCCCAGGTCGTCGTCGATGCCTGTGCCGATGCCCAGGTCACCGGCCCGCAGCATACGTGGGTGCTGGAGCTGACCGAATCCGCGGGCGAGATCGAGGTGACCGGCGATGCCGATCGGCTGCGACAGGTGCTGCTCAACCTGCTCACCAATGCCCGCGTCCACACCCCGCCCGCTTCGCGGGTCGCCGTCCGCCTCACCGAGGAGGGCGCCTGCGCCATCATCGAGGTCGAGGACGACGGACCCGGCATCCCCGCCGAGCTCCAAGAGCGGATCTTCGACCGATTCGTGCGCGGGGATGATTCCCGCGCCCACGTCCCCGACAGCGCTGCTCCAGCCAGCGCGCCCCGGGCGGCGCTGGGCACCGGGCTCGGCATGGCGATCGCCCAAGCGATCGTCACGGCCCATGGCGGCACGATCGGCCTGCACAGCCAGCCGGGGAGCACAACCTTCACCGTGAGGCTACCGCTCGCCGACCGGCCCGTCGGCGGCGCTCGACAACGACGTTACGGTTGATATTTCCGAGATTCGCAACCATAAAATCATTGTCGAGCAACCCTAGAGTCGTTCTCGGCGTCGAGGGCAGGGATCAGGGCGCGGGAGACAGGGCGCAGGGCAGTGGGTATCAGCGCTCCGAGACGGGATCAGCCTGCCCCGAGCGCCCCGAGAACCCGTCCGAGCCACAGCCCAAGGCCCGCGCACGCTGCCGCCGCGATGAGCAGTCCCAGCCCGTAGCCGAGCCCAGCGCGCCACCGGCGTTCGAGGAACATCTCGGCGGTCTGGACCGCCGCCGTGGAGAACGTGGTGTATCCGCCGAGGAAACCCGCCGTGAGGACCTCCTGCCACGCCTCGGACACGAACGAGACCCCAACCCCCGCGATCAGGCCGATGAGGAGAGATCCGCTGAGGTTGATCAGGGCGGTGCCCGAGGGGAGCCGGTGCCCGCCCACCCGGCCGGTGACCGCCCCATCGATCCAGGCCCGGGCGGCTGCGCCCACACCCCCGGCGAGGGCGACGTACAGGGCGATCATCGGGCCACCCGCCGTCCGGCCACGACCCCCGCGGTGGCCAGGAGCACTCCGGCGATGACCGTGAGCAGCCCGTAGCCCGCGCCTTGCCAGAGCGGCAGCTCCACGACCTCGAGGGCGAGCGCACTGTAGGTGGTGAACCCGCCGAGCATTCCGGTGCCGAAGAAGGTTTGCGCAACGCGGATGCGCGGCACGTGCGCGCCGCGGGTGTCGCGGGCCCGGGTCCACCCGAGCAGAACCCCGAGCGCGAACGCGCCCAAGAGGTTCACCGTGAGGGTCGCGGCGCCGCTCGAGCCGGCGACCTCCCCGACGCCGAAGCGCAGCAGCGTGCCCACCACTCCCCCGGCCCCGACGATCAGCGCAGTCCGCAGCGACGGTCCGCGCATCAACAGCTGCCCGGGGGCACGTCCTCACCGCTGAACAGCGCGGCCGTCCAGACGAAGACGTCGTCGATCGCCTCGGAATCGGGTTCGACGAGGGGAAGATGGTCGAGCCCGGGGTAGGTGCGGTAGTCGAGTTCCCAGCCCTCGCCGCAGCGGTCGGCGGTGTAGGCATCCTGGCTCGCAAGTGGGATCGCGGCGTCGTCCTCCCCTTGCGCGATGAGCACGGGCGCGGAAATCGGGGTGTCGGGAATGTTCTCTTCGGCGCGGTCCCGCAGGGGCCCGCGGACCTCGCCACCGTCCCAGATCGTCGTTTCCTGCAACAGCGAGGCGGTGAGGGAAACCGCCGTGCCCGGGTCGTCGAGGCACCGCGCGGCGAGCGCCTGAGCGGTGGCTTCGGCGGGCGGGCGTATGTAGTCCCGGGCGGCGACGTCGTCGTACTCCTGCCCGTAGGAGGAGAGCACGTAGGCGGAGAAGATGTTCGACAGCCGGCTCTCGGCCCAGGAGTCGATGACGGCGGGCACGTTGGCGGCCGGGGCGAGCGCGGCGACCCCCGCGAGCGGGAGTTCCGGGGCGTATTCCTCCCACAGACCGCCCGCCCACAGCGCCGCGTGCCCGCCCTGGGAGTGACCCCACACGACGGTGTCCTGCCCGAGGGAGAGGTCGCTTTGACCGGCGGCCCGCACCGCGTCGATGACGCTGCGCCCTTCGCCCTCGCCGATGAGGTACGGGTGGGAACCGGGGGTGCCGAGCCCGGTGTAGTCGGTCGCGACGATCGCCCAGCCGGCGGTGAGTACGTCGTCGAGCACGTACATCGCCCCGGCCTCCAGCGAGTTCATCGACGGCGCACACCCGCTTGCTTGCCCCGTGGTGCCATGCGCCCACGCGACGACGGGGGCATCCTCAACCCCGGTGGGCGTGTAGACGACGGCGGATGCAACGACCGGTGTGGCCTCGCCGTCGCGTGTGGTCGTGTAGAGGATGCGGATCCCCTCGGCCCCCTCAGGGGCCTCGACGGGTTCTGCCCGCAGCAGCTCGCCGGGACTGGCCGCCGTACCTAGCTCGAGTTCTGCGGATGCGGAAAAACCCTCCGGTGGGGTGTAGAAGGCGCCGGGCCGGGAGTGGGAGCCGAGGTAGCCGCTGAGGATGAGCGCACCGAGCGCGGCGGGCAACGCCACGATCACCCCGACCTGGCGCCAGCGCACGCGGGGCTGCGCGCCGTTCGGCGTCGCGGGGCCGCGCCGGTGCAGGTGCCTGACTCCGATGACGACGAGCGTCGCCCCGGTGGCGACGGCGAGCAGCATGAGGATGACGTCGGGCCAGCGCCACCCCGCGAACGCGAGGAGGATGCTCGCCGGCCCGAGAAGCAGCGGCCGGGCGTGGAGTCGTTCCCAACCGCGGGGTGCAGGGGCAGGTGCGGATTCGCCGTTGACGGCGCGGTGCTGGCGCACGCGGCGGGAGAAGATCCACAGTTGCCACAGCCCGTACCCGAGCGCGAGGAGGAGCGGGAGGTAGGCGAAGACGGCGTAGGTCACCCGCGACCAGATGACCGCCGCCACCCCGAGCACGGCGAGGAACAGCCCGACTCCAGCGCGGGCGGCCCGGGAGCGATCGAGCCACCCGGGGATGACGGCATCGACCTTCGCGGCGAGGCCGAAGCTGTTCGCTCCGTTGCGCACTTGGCGGCGGGTATCGCGGCCGACGAGGGCGTAGCCACTGGCGATCAGCGCGAGCGCGGTGAGCCCGAGCAGCACCGCGAGGGCGGTGAAGGGCCGGACGGCGAGGAAGATGCCCAGCCCAATGAGTACGGCCCCTAGCGGGATCCGCCACGTCATCGCGGCTCCTATGAGATTTGCTTAGCGAACTTTCGGGCGTAGAAGGCACTGATGATCAACGCGATCCCGGAGGCGATCGTGATCGCCCCGACGAAGGTGAGGATGGCGATGATGCCGCTGCCCGGGGCGGCGAAGAGGAAGAAACCAAGGATCATGGAAAGCGCACCGGAGGCGACGAACCAGCCCCACCCGGAGCCCGGGACGGTGCGGACCGACACGCCCGCGGCGACTTGGATGAGCCCGAGGAGAAGTATCCAGGCAGCGACGATGAACAGCACGACGACCGCCGTCGCGCCGGGCCACACGAGGGCGATGATCCCGGCGAGGAGCGAAACGATCCCGAGCCCCACGCCCATTCCGATGTGGGAACGGGTGCGCCACACGTGCACGAAGGAGGTGATCCCATCGAGGATCGCGTAGATCCCGAACAGCCACACGAACGCGATGAGCACCGGCTTGGGCCACACGACCATGAATACCCCGAAGGCGGCCATGAGGATCCCGCGGATGAGGACGACCCACCACATCGTTTTGAACGCTCGGCGGACGTCGACTACCGGAGGACCAATGAATGCCATACCGTCAGTGTAGTGAGCGGCCCCGGTTCACCAAAGCACCCGCCTCGGCCCGGCGCCCTCGGTCCGGGCTCCTTGCGGGCGTAGACTGGCGGGGCGATGTACATCAAGATCTGCGGACTCTCGACTCCGGAAACCCTCACCGCGGCGGTCCAAGCGGGGGCCGACGCCGTCGGTTTCCTGCTCGCGCCCGGGTACGCGCGCACGCTCACCCCCGCGCAGGTGCGCGAACTCCTGCCCCTCGTCCCCGGCGGCATCGAAACGGTCGGCGTGTTCCGGAACCAGCCGCTGGAGGTCGTGCTCGACGACGCCCGCGCTGCCGGGGTGCGAACGGTCCAGTTGCACGGCGACGAACCCGCCGGCGACGTCGCGGCCCTCGAGCGCGAGGGGTTCGGCACGTTGCGGGCGTTCTCCGCGGAAGCCTTCGCGGCCCTGCCCGGTGCGGACCGGGAGTTTTGGTCGGGCCGGCGGCTGTTGCTCGACGCGGTGAATCCCGGCGAAGGGGTGCCCTTCGATCCAGCGCTGTTGCACGGCGGCCACCCCGAGGGGTTCTGGTTGCTCGCTGGCGGGCTGACCCCGAGCAACGTCGGCGGGCTGATCGGGCGGCTGCGCCCTCACGGGGTGGACGTCTCCTCGGGAGTGGAGGAACGCCGCGGGGTGAAGTCCGTTCGTCTCATCGAAGAGTTCATCGCGGCCGCCCGAGCTGCGGCGCTCGCGCGCTGACCCCTCGCCCGAACGCCCCCGCGGGCCCCGCGATCCGCGACCTGCGCGCGCCTGCGCTCGCCGCACACACCGCACGCGCCGCGAGCACCGCGAGCACCGGGAGCAACCTCCTGGGGAACACACACCGCAATCATTACGGTATGTCGCACCCAAGGGCCTGCACGGGGCCGAACCTGGGGGCCGAAGACCACGACTGGTACCGCAAACCAGACCCACACGTCGCAGCGAGGCACTTCTGCTGCCCGCTGCGGGGCTTGGAGCGCTACGGACCGAGCCCGACGATGAGGTTGACGAGCGCGATCTTGACAATGATGCACAGCGCGAACACGGCTGAGTAACCTGCTTCGACCCGTTCATCATTCGCCCGGCCGGTGGCGTAGGCGAGGATCGCAGGTTGGCCGAGAAAGCCCGCGAGCGCGCCTGCGGTGCGCGGCGCGCTGAGCCCCACGAACCTCCCACCAGCGAGGATCGCTACAGACGAGGCGACGACCACCACGATGGATATCGCGACGATCTTCACCCCCGTTACCGTGAACGCTTGGGAGGCGAACGCCTGGCCGGAGGAGAGCCCGACGGCAGCGAGAAAGAACATCAGCCCCAGCTGGCGAGTGGTGAGGTTCGCAGCGTGCGGCAACCCCCACACGAACGGGCCGGTGCGTTCCACCCGCCCGAGGATCATCCCCACGAGCAGCGGTCCGGCGGCAGCGCCGAGGGTGAACGTGAGCCCGCCGGGAAGCGGGATCGTCACGAGCCCGACCACGAGCCCGAGCGCCATCCCCAGCCCGAGGGTGAACGCGTCCACCTCGGAGATCCTCCGCTCGGAATCGCCGAAGAACTCCGCCACCTCCCCCAAGCACTCCTGGGGCACGACGGCGAGGACCCGGTCGCCGAGCTCCAGGGTGAGGTCGTCGCGGGCGAGGAGGTCGAGGTCCCCGCGCCTCACCCGGGTGACGGTGCCGTGGAACCGCCCGGGGATGTCCAGATCGTCCAGCCGGCGCCCGGCCGCCTTCGGGTTCGAGACGACGAACCGCCGGAAGTCCACGGCGCGGCGGTCATCGGCGAGGTGCTCCTCCAGCCGCCGCCCGAAATGGGCGATCGCCGCACCGACGTCTTCCCGCGGGCCGACGACGACGACCCGGTCGCCGGGGCGCAACTGATCTCCCATATCGATCACCTGGGTGCGGTTATCCCGCTCGAGATAGCTCATCCGCACGCGTTGGGCGGCGAAACCCGGCACATCCCGCAGGTTCGTGGCACGTTCCACTTCTCCCGTCGCGGCGTCGAGGCCGACCGTTGCCGCCTGCGCCGGATCGTTAGAAGCGGGAAAACGCCGATTGAGTGCGAGACCGACGATGATGATCGCAACGACGACGGCAACCGGGTACCCGAGCGAGTACCCCACCGCCGGTTCGTCCGAGCCCGCCGCGGTGACTGCAGCGGCGAGGGCGGGTGTGGAGGTGAGGGCACCGGCGAACACCCCGCCTTGGAGGGAGGAGCCGACGGCGCTGAAGGTTCCGAGCGCGAGGGTGATCCCCGCGGCGAAGATCGTGGCGACCACTCCCACTCCCATGAGCGGGAGTTGGCGGCGCAGGTCGCGGAAGAACGTGTGCCCGGCTGCGAGTCCGACGGTGTATACGAACAGGGCGAGGCCGAGGGTCTGCACGAGCTCCATGCCCTCCCCCAGCCGGGCGTCGGCAGCGCCGAGCGCCAGCCCGACGAACAGGGCCCCGGCGGGACCGAACTTCAGGGGCCCGAACGGGATGGCTCCCACGGCAGTTCCGAGCGCCACCGTGAGGAACACGGTGAGGAGCGGGTTCGCTGCGAGGATGTCGAGCATTGCTCCAGGCTACTCGCCGAGCCCGCGGCCGCTCGGGTTCCCCGCCGAGAAC
>DATGUB010000007.1:0-21633 GCA_035301585.1 Beutenbergiaceae bacterium
CGAGCTTCCAATACCGGTATTCGTCGACGACGTTGCGCCGGTCGCCGGTCGCGAGCAGTTCCGGATCGTAGTGCTCCTGGGTGGGCCACTCACCGGTCCAGGGCCCGACGCCGACCGCTCGCGCGGCCGGATCGGCATCGCTCGCCGCCGCGGCGCCGGGCGGGTCGGCCTCGGGGGCGTGGAGATGAGCAGGTGGTGTGGCAGAGGTGAATTCTTCGGACACGAGGATAGTATGCCTGTCACGAGCGGGCCCCGACTCATACAGTAGGGGCATGACGATTAAATCCTGGCTCACCGATATGGACGGCGTGCTCGTCCACGAGTCGTACGCCCTGCCCGGCGCGGCAGATTTTCTTGCCGAGTTGCGCGAGCAGCAGCTCCCGTTCCAGGTGCTGACGAACAACTCGATCTTCACCCCTCGCGACCTCGCCGCCCGCCTGCGCGCGGCGGGCCTGGAAGTGGCGGAATCGGATCTGTGGACCTCCGCGCTCGCCACCGCGAGGTTCCTTGCGGATCAGGTACCCGAGGGCAGCGCGTACGCCATCGGGGAGGCTGGGCTCACGACGGCATTGTACGAGGTGGGCTACACCCTCACGGATATCGACCCCGACTACGTCGTCCTCGGCGAAACCCGGACCTACTCCTTCGAAGCGATCGCCACCGCGATCCGGCTCATCGAAGGGGGCGCGCGGTTCATTGCGACGAACCCCGACGTCACCGGGCCCTCCCGGGAGGGGCCACTGCCCGCAACCGGTTCGGTCGCGGCGCTCATCACCGCCGCGACGGGGCGGGAACCCTATTTCGTGGGCAAACCGAACCCGGTGATGATCCGCACGGCGATGAACCGGATCAACGCGCATTCGGAGTCCACGGCGATGATCGGGGATCGAATGGATACCGACGTCGTCGCCGGGATGGAGGCCGGCCTTCGCACCTATCTCGTGCTCTCGGGGTCCACCGAGGCGCACGAGGTGGAGCGGTTCCCGTTCCGCCCGAACGAGATCCACGAGGACATCTCCAGCATCGTCCGGCGCCTCACCTCGGCGCCGGAAACGGAGGAGCAAGCGCAGGAGTAGGCGGCCCCGGGGTTAGAACTCCACCCGGGGGGCCTGGCGCGCCTGCGGGTCGGTGACCTCGAAGTACTCCGCCTTGGCGAAGTTGAACATGCCCGCGATGATGTTCGGCGGGAAGGTCTCCACGCGGGTATTGAGGGAGCGCACGTTCGCGTTGTAGAACCGGCGGCCTGCGGCGATGCGGTCCTCGGTGTTCGCCAGTTCCTTCTGGAGGCTCGCGAAGTTCGCCGAGGCCCGCAGGTCGGGGTAGTTCTCCGCGACGGCGAAGAGCCGGCCGATCGCCGCGGAGAGCATGTCTTCCTGCACGGCCCGCTCCGCCGGCCCGCCGTGGGAGCCCGCCGCCTGCGCGCGGGCCCGGGTGACCTCTTCGAAGAGGTTCCGCTCGTGGGAGGCATACCCCTTGACCGTGTCGACGAGGTTGGGGATGAGGTCGTAACGGCGCTGCAGTTCGACGTCGACCTGCCGCCATGATTCCTGCACGAGGTTGCGCAGTTTCACGAAGCCGTTGTAGGTGGCGATCGCCCACAGCACCACGGCGATCACGACGATGAGGAGCAGCACCCCGATCACGCCGCCGATACCCAAACTAGTCATTCGTCCTCCTACGACCTCTCAACGTTCCGTTGCACGCGTAGAACCTATCACGCGTGCGCGTCTTGGCGCCCCTACGCCGCCCTGCCTAGTGCGCTGCGAGCCCGAGGTCCTGCGCGTCGAGCAGCCACACGTACGCCAGACCGGCGTCTTCGATCGCCTCACGGGCGCCGGTATCGCGGTCGACGATCGTCGCGACGCCGACGACGTTCCCACCCGCGTTCCGGGTCGCGTCCACGGCCTGGAGGATGGAGCCCCCGGTCGTGGAGGTGTCTTCCAGGATCACCACGTCCCGGCCCGCGACGTCGGGCCCCTCCACCTGCCGGCGCATACCGTGCCCCTTCGATTCCTTGCGCACGAGGAAGGCATCGAGCGCCAATCCGCGGCTCGCGGCGGCGTGCTGCACCGCGCACACGACCGGGTCCGCCCCCATCGTCGGTCCGCCGACGGCGGCGATCTCCCCGACTCCCATGCCCTCTTCCTCAAGCTTGTCCAGCAGCAGGTGGCCGATGATCGGCGCGGCCTCGTGCTGCAGGGTCACTCGGCGCATGTCGACGTAGTAGTCCGCTTCCTTGCCCGAGGAGAGGGTGACCTTCCCGTGCACGAGGGCATGTTCCTTCACGAGCTCGGCGAGGCGGCTCAGCGTGTCAGTGTTCACGGTTTCCTACAGTACCGAAAACTTCGCGATAGATTGGCCTGCTATGCGTATCGCTACCTGGAACGTCAACTCCATCCGCACCCGCGCCGACCGGGTCCTCGCTTGGCTCGATCGCACCGACACCGACGTGCTCGCGATCCAAGAAACCAAGTGCCGCGACGACCAGTTCCCCCACCTGTTATTCGAAGCGGCCGGCTACGAGGTGGCCCACACGGGGATCAACCAGTGGAACGGCGTGGCGATCGTTTCGCGCGTGGGGATTGACGACGTCGAAACGGCGTTTCCATCTCAGCCCGCCTTCGGTAGCGGCGAACCGGTGGTGGAGCCGCGCGCGCTCGGGGCGAGCGTGGGCCGCGCCGCGCCCGGAGATGCCGGGAGCGGGAACGGGGGCGTGCGGGTGTGGAGCGTGTACGTGCCCAACGGCCGGGCACTCGGCGATCCGCATTACGACTACAAACTCGCGTGGCTGGGCGCACTCGCGGACGCCGCGCGGGAATGGGCCGGGGAGCCGACGTTGTTGGTCGGGGATTGGAACGTCGCCCCGTTGGATGAGGACGTGTGGGATATCGAGGTCTTCGCCGGTGCCACGCACGTGTCCGCCCCGGAGCGGGCGGCGCTCACGCAGATCGAAGCCGCCGGTTACGAGGAGGTGAGCCGCCGGTTCACGCCGGGCGAGTACACGTACTGGGATTACCAGCGGCTGGCGTTCCCCCGCAACAACGGGATGCGGATCGATCTCGCGTTCGCCTCGCCCACCGCTGCCGAGCGGGTCCGCCGGGTGTGGATCGACCGGGATGAACGCAAAGGGAAAGGCGCCTCCGATCACGTGCCCGTCGTCATCGACCTCCAGGCGCCAGCGCACTGACGATGCTGGGCCCCGGCGCCATCGTGCCGGGGCCCAGCGAATCGGGGAGCCCGGTTATGCTCCGGAGCCCAGTTTCCGCCGCGCGATGAGCACCGCCGCGCCCACGAGCAGCAGCGCCGCGGTCGCCGCGGCGAGCGGACCTACCGGCGCCCCGCTCTCCGGGAGCGAGCCTTCGCCGCCGCCATCGCCGCCCGGTGGGACCGCGCCGTCCGTGTCACTCGGGTCCGGTTCGGAGTCGGTCGGATCGGGGGTCGGGGTCTCGGTGGGGTCGGGTTCTTCGGTCTCCGGCGGGTCCGGCTCCCCCGGCTCGGATGGCAGTTCGCTCACGAGGAACCAACTCTCGTCGAAGAACTCCTCGGGGTCGATCACCTCGTTCGCGAGCGCCCAGTCGATGAGCAGTTGGCGGATCTCCTCCGCGCCGTCGTAGACGATGGGGGCGTCCGCCACGTGCGGGAAGCCGCCCCCGCCGCTCTGGCGGTAGTTGTTGATCGCCATGACGAACAGGTCATCATCCTCCACCGGGGTTCCGTCGGGGTAGGAGAGCAGGGCGATCCGGTCGCCGACGTCCCGGGAGATGTCGATGTAGTAGTGGACGCCGGAAAGTACGTCGTAGTTGTAGTCGAGCACCTCCCGGGATTCGCCCTCGTAGTGGGCGTTCGTCACGTCCTCCGGGTCGAAGTCGGCCCCGGGTTCCACCTGCTGGAAGTAGCGGGCGGAGTACTCCAGGAACCCCTTGACCTCGGCGCCGGTGAGTTCGATCCCCAGCAGGGTGTTCTCGTAGATGTACAGCCCGGCGATGTCCCGGATCGTCACCTCCCCTTCCGGCAATACCGAGTTCCGGGAGAACGGCGCGGCGTGGGAGATGACCGTGCGGTCGCCGAGGTCCTCGCCCATCCCCTCGATGATCCGCTGCTCCTGCACGTAGTTGACGAAGTCGAGGATCGGGGTGTCCTCGTACCGCGCGGTCTCGGTGGTCATCTCTTCCAGCGACGTCGCGACCGGGGTGTTGACGTATTCGATCGTCGTCTCGTGCTTGTCCCTCATGAGGTCGGAGAGCCCCTGGTGCTCCTCCATGATTTCGTAGCCGTACGTCGCCGTCGAACTCGGTTTGTTCTCCTCGCTCCAGTCGACCGTCCACCCCTCGCCATCGGGCACGAGGTTCAACGTCGTGCGGGTGATCGAGCGGGTCCAGTAGTAGGGCTGGCTGAGGAGCACCTCCTCACCCTCGACGTTCGTGATGTAGGACTCGGGCTCGTCCTTGTGGGTGTGACCGAAGAGGATGAAGTCGATCCCCGGCACCTGGTAGGCGACGTTGTTGATGACGTCCTCGTACTTCTCGGTCTCATCGTAATCCTCGTCGCTGACGGGGCCCTTCCCGCTGTGGACGTTGAGGACGACGACGTCCGCCTCCTCCTGGATCTTCGGCACCCACTCCTTGGCGGTGACGACGAGATCCTCGAACTCTAAGATGCCCTCGACGTGGTGTTTGTCCCAGATGCTCACCCACGGGGTGACCATTCCCAGGACCCCGACCTTGATCGTCTCCCCGTCGATCTCCCGTTCCACGATCGTGTACGGCTCGAGCCAGGGATCCCCGGTCTCGGCGTCGAGGACGTTCGCGCCGAGGAGAACCGGCCCGCCGCTGTCGGTGTCCAGATCCCGCTCGTACGCCTTGAGCATGTCCAGGCCGTAGTTGAACTCGTGGTTCCCGATGCCCAGCGTGTCGTAACCGATGTAGTCGAATGTCTCCGAGATCGGGTGGCGGTCCTCACCGGAGAGCACCGCGTCCGCGCCGTCACCCATGCCGTAGTAGTACGTGAGCGGGGTTCCTTGTAAGGAATCCCCGGAGTCCATGAGGATGACGGAGTCGTCTCCCACCTCCTCTCGCACGTCGTCGACGTACGTCGCGACCCGGGTGAACCCGAGGACGTCCTCGTCATCGGTGTAGGGCTCATTCTCGAAATAGTCCCAGTTGAAGATGTGGCCGTGGGTGTCGGAGGTGCCAAGGAGCGTGAGGGTGATCTCGTCCGTATCTGCTGCGGCGGGCCCGACCACGCCTGCCATGGCAAGGGCGGTCGCTGCGCCGCCAACAAGGAGTCTGCGCATGAATAACCTTTCGAAAATTGCGCGCCAGTGCGCCGTGGCAGACGATGGTAGCCCTCGCCTGCGATTATGGAAAGGGCGGCGACGGCTCGACGACGCTTCCCTCGCCCGCGGCTGAGCGCCTGTGCTCGGGCGCGCATGGCAGCCCCGGTTGGGAAGATAGGGTTGATGCATGGGCGAATCCTCCGGCACGAACGATGACACACCCCCGTGGGCCTCTCCTGGGTTCTCCCCCGAGCACGCGAGCGCCCCGGACGGCACCGATCACCCGGCTCCGGCGGGGCCGCCCGCCACTGATCCGCCCCCTGCGGGGTACGGCGCCGGTGGTCCTTCCCCCGGCACCTACACTTTCCCTTCCTTGGAGAAGCAGCCCGTCGAACCCCTCGCCGTCGCCTCGCTGGTGACCTCGCCGATCAGCCCGCTCGGGCTCGGGCTCGGAATCGGCGCGCTGAAACGGCTGCGCCACAATCGCCGCCGCGGGCGCGGGGCCGCAGTGTTCGGGATCATCCTCTCCGCGCTGTTCCTCGCTGCCTCGATCCTCGTTCTTGCCACCTTCCTCCTCGATGGCACGTTCGCCCGGCTCACGGAGCAGCCCGTTGCCGGGGACGTGGACGGTACCCGGACGGCGGCGCCGGTCAACCTCGATGTGGGCAACTGCGTCGTCACCCTTCCCGTGACGGCGCAGGTTGGTGAAGTCACGCTCACGCCGTGTGCCCAGGAGCACCAGCTGCAGGTCCTCGACCGCATCGCGGCAGACGCCGAGGACTACCCGGGGCAGGATGCCCTGTTCGAGGACGCCGAGCAGCGTTGTCAGGCCGCGTTCGACGAGCTCGCCCCTGAGGTAGAGTCATGGCCGGAGAATTACCAGCCCTGGTTCCTGGTCCCTTCTCAAGACAATTGGTCAAACGGCGAACGGAACATCATCTGCTTCGCCCGCTCCACCGCCGGCCCCGTCGCGGTTGACCTCCTCAATGGATGACGTGATGACGAACGACGACTCTCACCGCAAGGATTCCTCTTCGCCCGCCTCCCACACGCCGAGCGGACCATTCTCGAGGTCGGCGTCCGATCCGCCGTCCTACGCGCCGTCGTCCGAACCGTTCTACTCCTCGATCCCTTCGGCGCCGATCTCGTCGTCGAGTTACTCCGAGGCGCCCCGGGTGGGCACGGGCACCTTCGGCGACGCGCAGCCCTCGGATCCCTATTCGCAGATGGGTTATAGCACGCTGCCGGGCCCCCAGGGGCACGACGGCGCCGCCGAGCAATCCGGCGGCGGGCAGCCGTCGGTGGCGGACCTGTACCGGGCGCCCGGCAACCCGTATTCGGACCATTCCGGGCGGGCGATCAGCGCCACCGCTCCGAACGCCTATGCGACCCCGGGGCAAGGATCCTCACCAGCGGCTCTGCCGACCCCCTCGAGCACGTCCTATGCGGGATCAGTACCGGGCGGCGTCGCCGGGCCGGGAGTGGGCGGCGCGGCGGCACCGGCGAAGAAGAAACGAGGAGCGGGATGTGCGATTTCTTCGATCGCGTTCCTCATCGTCGCCGGGTTCATCCTCGTGGGGGCCTACGGGTTCATCTCCGATCTCATCGACACCCCGGCCTCCCCCAGTAGCAGCTCTTCCACTCTGCCGACGGTCCCCGACACGGAGCTGGAAGAGGGGATGTGCCTTCAGTCGCTCGAACCGGAGCAGAGCAACGAACTGCAACCCGTGCCCTGCGATGAGCCACACAGGTTCGAAGTGGCGGCGAACATCGAGATCCCCGGCAGCGACTACCCCGGGGAGGATGAAGTGCGTGAACGTGCATCGCGCGAATGCCGCGAGACTGCGGAAGACACCGCATACATTTTCAACACCAGCGAGCTAACTCCCTACTCGCTGTATCCCAGCGAGGGCACCTGGGCCGACGGCGACCGCACGATCTCCTGTTTCATCGCGACCGAGGGCGAGGAGCTCCTCCACGGTTCAGCTCACGAGGGCGACCTCGAAGTCGAGTAGCCTCGAGGTCGCCCTCTAGCCGCCGTCGCCCCCGACTGGGTGCGGCAGTGTCTACGCGACGATCGCGGCGTCGTCCTCGCTCGTGATGAGGAGCCCCTCACTGCCGCGGTCGACAACCACGTGCGTACCCTCGGCGATCTCACCGGCGAGGAGTTTGCGCGCGAGCGCATCGCCCACTTCGCGTTGGATGAGGCGGCGCAACGGGCGCGCCCCGTAGGAGGGGTCGTAGCCCTCGAGCGCGAGCCACTGCTCGGCCGGTTCGGTGAGGTCGAGGGTGATCCGGCGTTCGGCGAGTCGGGCGCGGAGCCGGTCGATCTGCAGGCCGACGATCTTGCCGAGTTGTTCGATGCTCAGCGCGTCGAACACGACGATCTCGTCCAGCCGGTTGAGGAACTCCGGTTTGAAGGACTGCCGCACGACCGTCATCACCGATTCCCGTTTCGCGGTGGCATCGAGGGTCTGGTCGATGAGGAACTGCGAGCCGAGGTTCGAGGTGAGGATGAGGATCGTGTTGCGGAAGTCCACCGTCCGGCCCTGGCCGTCGGTGAGCCGGCCGTCATCGAGGACCTGCAGGAGGATGTCGAAGACCTCGGGGTGGGCCTTCTCCACCTCATCGAGCAGCACCACGGAGTACGGCCGGCGCCGCACCGCCTCGGTGAGCTGCCCACCCTCGTCGTAGCCGACGTAGCCCGGGGGCGCGCCCACGAGCCGGGAGACCGAGTGCTTCTCGGAGTACTCGGACATGTCGATGCGAACGATGGAACGTTCGTCGTCGAAGAGGAAGTCCGCGAGCGCCTTGGCCAGTTCGGTCTTGCCCACCCCGGTGGGGCCGAGGAACAGGAACGAGCCGGTGGGCCGGTCGGGGTCGGCCAGGCCGGCGCGGGAGCGGCGGACCGCGTCCGATACCGCCCGGACGGCCTCGTGTTGGCCGATGAGGCGCTCGCCGAGAGCGTCTTCCATGCGCAGCAGCTTCTCGGTTTCGCCTTCGAGTAGGCGGCCGGTGGGAATTCCCGTCCAGGACCCGACGACCTCGGCGATCTCATCCGGGCCGACATGATCGGCAACCATCGGCGCCTCGGCCTCGCGGGTCTGCTCTTCGCGTTCCGCCTCCGTGATCTGCGCCTCGACCTGCGGGATCTCGCCGTAGTTGAGGCGCGATGCGCCTTCGAAGTCGCCCTCGCGGATGAGGCGTTCGGCTTCCGTGCGCAGGTCATCGAGCCGAGCCTTGAGATCACCCACGCGGTTGTGCCCCGCCTTCTCCGACTCCCACCTCGCGGTCAGCCCGCCGAGTTCTTCCTGCCGGTCGGCAAGTTCGGCGCGCAGCTTCTCCAAGCGCGCTTCACCCGATTCATCGAGGTCGGATTCGGCGAGGTAGGCCTCCTCCATCTTGAGCCGGTCGACGGCGCGGCGAAGCTCATCGATCTCGATGGGGGAGGAATCGAGTTCCATCCGCAGCCGCGCGGTAGCCTCATCGACGAGGTCGATCGCCTTGTCGGGGAGTTTCCGGCCGGTGATGTAGCGGTCGGAGAGGGTCGCGGCAGCGACGAGCGCGCCGTCAGAAATCGTCACCTTGTGGTGCGCTTCGTATTTCGGGGCGATCCCGCGCAGGATCGCGACGGTGTCCTCTACCGAGGGCTCGCCGACGAAGACCTGCTGGAAACGGCGCTCCAGGGCCGGGTCCTTCTCGATGTTCTCGCGGTATTCATCGAGCGTCGTCGCGCCGACCATGCGCAGCTCCCCGCGCGCGAGCATGGGCTTGAGCATGTTGCCTGCGTCCATCGAGGAGTCGCCGGTGGAGCCGGCCCCGACGACGGTGTGGAGCTCGTCGATGAAGGTGACGATCTCGCCGTCGGAGTTCTTGATCTCCTCCAGCACCGCCTTCAGGCGCTCTTCGAATTCGCCGCGGTACTTCGCCCCGGCGACCATCGAGCCGAGGTCGAGGGAGATGAGGCGCTTTCCCTTGAGGGATTCGGGCACGTCGCCGTCAACGATCCGCTGGGCGAGCCCCTCGACAACCGCGGTCTTCCCCACACCGGGATCCCCGATGAGCACGGGGTTGTTCTTCGTGCGGCGCGAGAGCACCTGCACCACGCGGCGGATTTCGGAGTCGCGGCCGATGATCGGGTCGATCTTGCCGGCCCGCGCGGACTCGGTGAGGTCCGTTCCGTACTTCTCCAGCGCGTTATAGGTGCCTTCGGGATCGGCAGTCGTCACCCGCGCGTTCCCGCGGACCCGGGGGAGCGCGTCGGCGATCGCGTCGCGTGGCGCGCCGAGATCACTGAGCAGCGTGCCGATCTGGCTGTCGGCGGCGAGGCCGAGCAGGAGGTGTTCGGTGGAGACGTATTCGTCCCCGAGCGCCGTCGCTTCTTCGCTCGCCTTCGCAAGCACCGCGTGTGTAGCGCGCGAGGCATCCGGGGAGGCGACCGCGCTCCCGCTCACCTTGGGAAGGGTCTGGATGAGCGCGTGCGCGCGTTGCTTCACGGTTTCGGCGTTGACACCCAGCGCCTCCAGCAGCGCTCCGGCCACCCCGCCGGGCTGTTCGATGAGCGCACGTAGAAGGTGCACGGGTTCGAGTTTTGGTTGGCCATCGGCAGCGGCGGCTTGCAGCGCAGCCGCGAGGGCCTCCTGGGACTTCGTGGTGAGTTTGGTATTCATAAAACCTCCGAGAAATGGGATCTACACACCTCAACAACCCCAGAGTTGAGTCTATTCCACTCAACTTTGTTTTGGGGGCGGGTTCTTCAGCTTTTTCGAGCTCCCGCGGCGGCGACCCCAGCAGCCGTAGGCTGAGGGCATGTGGTTGCGCGGCGTTCGTCTTCTTGACCTCACTCCTCCTCTCCGGCGGCCGGGCCCGCGGGGCAGTCACCCCTCGACGGACGAGTACCCGGTGGTGGATCTTCACATCCGCGGCGGCCACGTCGCGGAAATCTCGCCCGCATCGACGTGGAACGGCACCTGGGTGATGCCGGGCCTGTGGGATCGCCACGTTCACATGTCGGAGTGGGCCCGCACGTACCACCGGCTGGACCTGAGCGCAACCGCCACCCCGGCCGAGGCGCTCGCGAAGGTCCACAGCGCCGCTGCGCCCGGTGACCCGCTCCTGGCCACCGGCACGTTGGTGGGGATCGGGCTGTGGCACTCCCGCTGGGAGACGCCCTTCGACAGCCCCGGCGGACCGACCCGCGCAGATCTCGACGCCGTCACCGGTGATCTGCCGACCGTTCTCATCAGCGGGGACCTGCACTCCGCCTGGTTCAACTCCGCCGCCGCCCGCCGCTATCGGGTCGATGACAGTCCCGATCCGCGCGCGAGCGGGCTGGTCCGGGAAGAGGACTGGTTCTCGCGCATGCCCGACGTCGCAGGCGACGACGAAGCCCTGGTAGACGGGTGGGTGACCGAGGCGGCCGCGCAGGCGTCGTCGCGGGGCGTCGTCGGGATCGTGGATTTTGAGTTCCACGACACCCACGCCGCCTGGCGGCGGCGGGTGGAAAGCGGGTTTTCGCACCTGCGGGTCGAAGCAGCGGTGTGGCCCGAACACCTGGACGCGGCGGTCATTGCCGGGCACCGGACGGGCGATGCTCTCACCCCGGACGGGCTGATCCGCATGGGGCCCTTGAAGATCATCTCCGATGGCTCGTTGAACACGCGCACGGCGTGGTGCGAGGATCCCTACCCGGACGGCTCCCTCGGCGCGCCGAACCTTGCGGAAGAGGAGTTGCGGGATCTCATGCAGCGGGCGCACGCCGGGGGAATCCGCAGCGCGATCCACGCGATCGGCGATCGGGCGGCCTCGGCTGCCCTCGCCGCGTTCCGCGCGACGGGGGCGAGCGGATCGATCGAGCACGCCCAATTGCTGCGCGATGAGGACGTGCACGCGTTCACGGAGCTCGGCGTCGTTGCGAGCGTGCAACCGGCGCACCTACTGGACGATCGCGACACCGCCGAGGCGCTCTGGCCCGGGCGGACGCACCGGGCGTATCGTTTCGACGATCTCGCTCGCGCCGGGGCGCTTCTGCACTTCGGCTCGGACGCTCCGGTTGCGCCGCTGGATCCCTGGCTCGCCATCCGCGCCGCCTGCACCCGCACTGCGGACCGCCGCCCCGCCTGGCACGCGGAGCAGATCCTCGACCGGCTCGTTGCCCTTCGGGCATCGGTCGCGGTCCCATCGCTCACGGAGCACTCCCCCGCGGATCTCGTCGTGCTCGGCGCAGACCCCCTCACCTTCCCCGCGGAGGATCTACGTGAGATCCCCGTGCAGCAGACCCTCTGCGCGGGGAAGGTGACGTTTGAGAACTAGCCGCGCGAGGCGAGACCGGCCGACCGCCGGCTATCGATGCGTAGAGCCAGCGAAGGTGTGGATGGGCGGTAGGCAGCACCCGTCCCAGCAGATGGGGTGCGGTTCTCCTGCTGGCCCTGGCGACCGGAGGAGCCGCGTTCTGGCGGCGCCGAATCGGTCAGCGCGCGATCGGAGCGATGCGGTTCGCCCATGGGTCGACGTCCTCGAGGTCGGCGCCGAGGCTGAGGAGGAGCTCTTCTTGCCCACTTCGAGCTCCGAGCATCACCCCGAAGGGAAGTTCCACTCCGTCCACGTCCGCCGAGTGCACCGGCAGCGAGATCGACGGCGCACCGAGGATGTTCCACGTGGAGGTCCACGGCGTGTAGCGGCACTGCTCGAGGAAGTCCTCGTGAGGATCCGCGTCGTTTCGAATCGAACCGATCTTCGCCGCCGGCCAGGCGAGGGTCGGGGAAAGAACGACGTCAACATCCGCCCACGCCGCCGCGGCCTTGCGTTGCAGCATCTGCCCGTTGCTGATCGCGTTCGCGTACGTCACCCCGCTCACCTTGCGCCCGCGTTCCCGCATCCATCTGCTCAACGGGACGAGCGAATCCTCCAACGCCTCTGGGATCGGTGCCTGCGCAGCCATCACCGACCACACATCGAGGAACGGATCCCAATCCTCCTGAGCGAACGGAACGCGGACGCTGGTGATCTGATGCCCAAGCTGCTGCAGGCTGGCGATCGCCCGCTCGACGCCGGCGATCGCGGCATCGTGGACATGGGTGTCCCGCCCGATGATGGGATCGAGTAGCACTCCGATCTTCAACCCCGCCACCCGCGGGTCACGATCGCCCGCGCTCGCCATGAGGGCACCGAGGAAGCCCCGCTCGGGCCGAGGCAAGTTCCGGTCATCACCGGGCCACGGACCGGAGAGCACGTCGAGCCCCAGCGCCGTATCGGCGACGGTGCGGGTGAGTACCCCTTGGGTTGCGAGCGCGGCGCCGTCGACGCCGTAGGGCCCGTTGGAAATCCTTCCCCGCGAGACTTTCAGGCCCACGAGCCCGCACGCCCCCGCCGGGATCCGGATCGATCCGCCCCCGTCCGATCCGTGTGCCATCGGCACGATCCCGGCCGCGACGGCCGCGCCAGCGCCCCCGGAGGAACCGCCGGGTGACCGGGTGGGATCCCACGGGTTCACCGGCGGCGGGGCGATATCCGTTTCGGTGTACGGCGGCAGGCCGAGTTCCGGCGTTGCCGTCTTGCCCACCATGATCGCCCCCGCCTCGGCGAACCGGGTGACGACGCCGTCGTCAACGTCAGGGACGAAACCTTCCAGCGCCGCCGAACCCGCCTGCATCGGTATCCCCGCGACCATCGTGAGGTCTTTGATCGGCACGGGCACGCCGAGCAGCGCGCCCGCCTGCGCCGGCTCCCCTGCCGCTACCTGCTCATCGACGGCCCGTGCGCGGGCGAGCGCGGTGTCCTCCGCCACGTGCACGAACGCGTGCACGCCTTCGTCGCGTTGCTTGATCCGTGCGAGCGTAGCCTGCGTCACCTCGAGGGCACTCACCCGGCGCTCTCGAATCGCCGCCGCCATCTCCAACGCTGAAAGATCAAGTACCTCGTCCATCTCTCAAGTGTAGGCGGTGGGCCGGGTCAGTCGTCGAGGATGAAGGTCACTTCGAGCACGACGTGGAACTGCGCGATCTCCCCGTCGATGAGCTCCACCTTCTGCTCCTTCACCCACGCTCCGGAAACGTTCCGGAGCGTTCCCGAGGCGCGTTCGATCCCGGATCGGATCGCGTCATCGAAACTCTCATCCGAGCGGCACGTGATGGTCGTGACTCGGGCAACGGATACAGCCATGGTTCCTCCTTGAACGTCTTTCGCCTCACTCTAATCGGCCGGGGCGCCCCGGGAGATAGCGACGTGGGAGAATAACCGGCTATGAGGGAAGAGGAACCGGCGGAGCGAGGAATTGCCGCGGTCGGGCGCGCTGTTCGCACCGCGCTCCGTAACAATGCGACCGCGTACGGGTACTCGATCACGATCACGGTCTCCTATGGCCTGGTTGCAGGCAGATCCGCCCTCGCGAGTCCGGCGGAGACCCTCGCATTCGGCATCGCCGCGGCGTTGGGGTTCGCCGCCTTCGGAGCATTGGCGGTGATCATCTTCCGAAGTGGCCGCGTGTCGGAGACCGGGCAGATCGCGACGATCAGCGGCATCGTCGATTTCACCGCGGTGCTGGCCGCGGTGTTCGTTGCGCTCGGGCTCTCCCGGATCGGTGGGTTCTGGGCGTGGCCGATCACGGGCGCGGGCGCCTCGGTGACGTATCTCCTCGTCGGCGGGCTCGACATCCTCGTGGCCCGGGTAGCCGCTCGGTACACGAGTTTCGGCAGCTCGCAGTAGGCCGGTTCAGTAGCCTGAACTCGACCATCCGTTCCTAAGGAGACCTGTGTCCACACCCCGTTTCGGCGCGAACTACACACCCCGCCTCGGGTGGTTCCACCACTGGCTAGAATTCGATGCGAGCGAGATCGCCGCGCACCTGGCGGATCACCCGAACTTCCTCGGCATGAGCCTGGGCAACGAGGTGAGCCAATTCGCCGCCTCGGTCCACCCGGATCCCGAGCCTGCCACCCCCGCCCAGGCGTGATCCTGGGCGGAGCGGATGCTCGCCGCGTGCGAGGCCGGCGCCCCGGGTAAGGAACCCCAGATCTCCGAATACGACCAGGTGTTCTTCTCCTCCGATCACCCGTTCACCCCGGCGATGGCCGCTCGGTTGGTTTCGACGACGACGATCCACTCGTGGATCTTCAACAACACCGCCATCTATGGGAGCCTCTCCGAGCAGAGCGTGCGGCTCGCCGAGTACCTCATCGAACTCGGCCGTGGCCGGGCGAGTGATCCGAACCGGCCGATCTGGCTACAGGAGATCGGCGCCCCGCTGCCACCCCTCACCGGGAATGAGACCGTCGAGTTCCTGCGCCGCAGCGTTGAACACGCCCTGGACACCGAGAACCTCCGGGGCATCACGTGGTGGTGCTCGCACGACATCTCCCACGATCTCGTTGATTTCCCCGCACTGGAATACGACCTCGGGCTCGTCGATTCGATGAACGAGCCGAAGGCGATCGCCCGCGAGTTCGCGAAAATCGCCCGCGAGACCCGGGAGAACTACACGCCCCCTGCCGGCCGGAACACCGCCGTCGGCCGGGAGGCGTGCCGGCCCGGCGGCCGGTTCTTCGATACCTTGATGGACCTTGCCCGGGCGGGCGAACGCCCGGCGATGGTCCTTGCGGAACGCGCCGAGGATCCCGCGCATCGTGAGGCACGGGGTATTTCGGAAGTTATCCGCCCATAATTCGGCACCCAATTGCCAGCCACGCCTGCGGAAAATTCCCCAATGCGCGCGGATTAGTCGCTAAGGTAGGGCGATAATAAACCCTCCTTATCAGCGGTATTCGCCGCCGAATGCCCGTGTGAAAGGCGCATGATGAGCGAAAGACAAGAATTTAAGGGCCGCAGCGCGTTCATCTTCGCTGCTATTGGCTCTGCCGTCGGGTTAGGAAACATCTGGCGTTTTCCTTATGTCGCATATGAGGGCGGTGGGGGCGCATTCATCGTTCCCTATCTGGTAGCGCTCCTCACCGCGGGGATTCCGCTGCTGTTCATGGACTACGCGATCGGCCACAAGTTCCGTGGTTCCTCCCCGCTGAGCCACCGGCGGCTGAACCGCGGGGTCGAGAGCATCGGCTGGTGGCACGTAGGGATCTGTTTCCTCATCGCGATCTACTACGCCGTGATCATCGGTTGGGCGATTCGTTTCATCGGATTCTCGGTGAATGAAGCATGGGGTGACGACCCGGAAGGGTTCTTCTTCGGGGATTTCCTGCAGCACACGGAAAACTTCACCCCGATCGCCAAACCCGTGCTCGGCGTGCTCGTTCCGCTCGTGCTCGTGTGGGCCTTCACCCTGTTTGTGCTCCGGGGCGGAATCCAGCGGGGAATCGCGCGCGTTTCCCAGATCTTCATTCCACTGCTCGTTGTGCTGTTCGTGATCCTCGTGGTCCAAGCGTTGTTCCAGCCCGGCGCCCTCGAGGGTCTCAATGCGCTGTTCACCCCGAACTGGCAGGCCCTGACCGACCCGAAGGTGTGGGTGGCGGCCTATGGGCAGATCTTCTTCTCCCTGTCCATCGCCTTCGGGATCATGATCACCTACGCGGCCCACCTCAAACGCAAGACCAACCTCACGGGCGCGGGCCTCGTGGTCGGGTTCTCCAACTCCGGCTTCGAACTCCTCGCCGGGATCGGCGTGTTCTCCGCGCTCGGATTCATGGCCCAGGCGCAGGGGGTGGCGATCGACGAGGTCGTCTCCTCCGGGATCGGGCTCGCGTTCGTCGCGTTCCCCGCGATCATCTCCACGATGCCCGGTGGCGCGGTCCTCGGGGTGCTGTTCTTCGCCTCCCTCGTCCTCGCGGGCATCACCTCACTCGTGTCCATCGTCGAAGTGGTTCTCGATGCGTTCGAGGACAAGTTCAGCCTCTCCCGCAACGCCTCCGTCGGAATCGTCGGCGGGATCATGGCCGTCGCCTCGATCGTGCTGTTCTCCACCACCGAGGGCCTCAACCTCCTCGATGTCGTCGACAACTTCGCGAACAACATCGGCATCGCCGGCGCGGGCCTCATCTCGGTCATCGCCTTCGGGTGGGTGCTGCGAAAGTTCGGCGAGCTCCGCGACCACCTCAACTCCGTATCCTCCTTCAAGGTGGGCCTCACCTGGCAGATCATGCTTACCCTCGTCACGCCGATCGTGCTCGGGTTCATGTTCCTCTCCGAGGTGATCAACCGGATCAAGGAGGGTTACGGCGGCATGCCGACGGGTTACGTCAACACGTACGGGTGGGGACTGTCGATCGGCATCATCGTGCTCGCCATCGTCCTCTCCCTCCTGCCCTGGCCCAAGGGAGTGGTTGAAACCAAGGGCCTCAACGAATTGGAAAGGAGCGAGGTCCGATGACCCCCGCCGCTCTCATCTTGATGATCATCGCGATCCTGCTGATCTGGGGCGGCCTCGTGGCCGCGATCGTCCACCTGCGCTCCCACCCCGATGCCCCGGACGGGCAGGAGGAGGCGACCGAGCCGGGCGTGCATCCCAGCCGCTAGCCGCGCTCGCCACACGCCACTGGGGCGGGCAAACGGGAATCGCTCCTGTTTGCCCGCCCCAGTCGTCCTCTTCAGCGATCGGTCTCGTCGGCGCGGTGGCCGCGGCGAAAGTCTAGACCGCCTCCACGGCCTCGACGATCGCGTCGAAGAGGAAGTCGGCCTTCTCGATCGTTGCGTTGGGTCCCATGAGACCGATCCGCCAAATCCTCGACGCGTACGGCCCGGTGCCGGCGCCGATCTCGATGTCCTTGTTCTCCAGCAGCCAGCCGCGCACCTTCACCGAATCGATGCCCTCGGGCACGACAACCGAGGTGAGCATCGGGAGCCGGTGGCCCTCGGCGGCGAACAGTTCCCAGCCGCGCTCCTGCGCGCGTGCTTGGAAGTGTTCACCCGCCTCCCGGTGGCGCTTCGCCGCTGCGGGGATCCCCTCTGCGAGCACCGCTTTCAACCCAGCGTGCAGTCCGGCCACCATCCCGGTCGGCGCGGTGTGGTGGTACGTGCGTCCACCGCCGGCCCCGCCGGTGACGTACCCGCCGAGCAGGCCGAGGTCGAGATACCAGGATTGCGGCGTCGTCACCCGCCGATTCCACGCCCGCTCGTTGATCGTGAACGGCGCGAGTCCCGGCGGCACGCCGAGGCACTTCTGGGTCCCCGCGTAGCCGACGTCGATCCCCCACTCATCCGCAGCAAGCTCCCAGCCGCCGATGGAGGTGACGGCATCGGCGAGCAACAGCGCATCACCCTTCGCTGCCCCCATCGCGGCGACATCCGAGACGACACCCGTGGAGGTCTCTGCGTGCACCATCGCATACACCGCTGGCCCGGGGTGCGCCGCGACCATCCGCTCCACGTCCACCGGCTGGCCGTATTCGTGCTCCACCGTGATGACCTCGGCGCCGCAGCGACGCGCCACGTCAGCCATCCGCTCCCCGAACAGGCCGTTGATTCCCACGACGACGACGTCCCCCGGGTGCACCGTGTTGACGAAGGCCGCTTCCATACCTGCCGACCCCGTCGCTGAGAGCGGGAGCGTACGCTGGTTGTCGGTGCCCCAACACACCCGCAGCATGTCGCAGGTCTCATCCATGAGTTCCAGGAAGAGCGGGTCGAGGTGCCCGAGGATCGGCTGCGCCAGACCCTCCATCACTTCCGGATACGGATTCGTGGGCCCGGGGCCAAACAGGTGTCGGTGTGTTGCCATGGGCTCACACTACCGCGCTTGCCTCCCCTGTCCACAAGCCCTTGCCCGCCGCATACACCCTCTAGGGTTAGTGGTGTGAATGATGAGTACCTGTGGCTAGAAGACATCGATGGGGAGACCGCCCTGAACTGGGTGCGGGAGCAGAACGCGGGGAAAGCGGAAAAGCTTGCCCAGCGGGAAACCTTCATCGCCGTGCGGGACAAGATCCGCGGCGCCCTCGATTCCGATGACAAGATTCCCGGCGTCTCCAAGATCGGCGACCACTACTACAATTTCTGGCGCGACTCGCGTTCCGAGCGGGGCCTGTGGCGCCGGACCACGCCCGCCTCCTACCGCACCGACTCCCCGGAGTGGGAGACGGTTCTCGATCTCGACGCCCTCGCCGAGGAGGAAGGTGAGAACTGGGTATGGCACGGTGCGGCGATCCTTCGTGAGGACGACGCGAGCGGTGGGCACGAGTACCGGTACGCGCTCATTTCTCTCTCGCGAGGCGGATCGGACGCTGATGTCACCCGGGAATTCGACCTCAGCACAAAGACCTGGGTGGAGGGAGGCTTCTACCGGCCCGAATCCAAGGGCGGGATGGGCTGGATCGACCGCGACACCGTGTTCGTATACACCGACACCGGCGAGGGGTCACTCACCTCCTCGGGTTACCCTCGCCAAGTGCGCCGCTGGCACCGGGGGACCGCGCTCGAGGACGCCCCGATCGTCTACGAGGGCGAATCCGATGACATGTACATCCTCGCGGCCCACGATTCCACCCCCGGGTACGAGCGCGACTTCGTCATCCGCTCACGCGCCTTCTACGATTCGGAAATTTTCCTCCTCGAAGGTGAGGAGCTCACGAAGATCGACGTGCCCCGCTCGGCCGAGGCCGGAATACACCGGGACTGGCTCGTGGTGGAACTCCGTGAGGATTGGCGCGTTCCCGCCGGCTCGGGAGAGCCCCCGGTCACGTACCCCGCGGGCGGCCTGATCGCGATCCGCTGGGAGGATTTCCGCGCAGGTGGCCGCAACTTCCATACCCTGTTCGCCCCCACCGCCGCGACCTCTCTCGCGGGCGCATCGTGGACGAAGAACCACCTCATCATCAACGTTCTCGACGACGTCAAGACCCGGCTCTACATCCTCACCCCCTCGGGCGAGGGGTTCCAGCGCACCGACTTCCCCGGGCTCCCCGAGGTGGGAACCGTCGCCGCCGGGGCGGTGGAATCGAAGTTCTCCGACGACGTGTGGGTCACCACCACCGACTTCCTCAGCCCCACCACGCTCTCCTTGGCAACGATCGCAGCGCACCCCCCGCAGGCAGCAGATAACGCTCGCACCGCCGAGGACGCCGGGGGCTCGGAAGCCTCCGCCCTCACCGTGACGCGGGAGCCCCTCAAGTCCGCTCCCGCCTTCTTCGACGGGAGCAACCTCACGGCGACGCAGCGATTCGCCACCTCGAAGGACGGCACTCGGGTGCCGTATTTCCTCATCCACCGCACCGACCTCGCCCCTGGCGATCCCCTGCCGACCTTGCTGTACGGATACGGCGGGTTCGAAATCTCCCTCACCCCGAGCTACTCCGCCGGGCTCGGCATCGGTTGGCTCGAACGCGGCGGGGCATACGCCCTCGCGAACATCCGCGGCGGGGGAGAGTTCGGCCCGGGGTGGCACCAAGCGGCGCTGAAAGAGAACCGGCACAACGCGTACGAGGATTTTGCCGCCGTCGCCGAAAACCTCATCGATACCGGCGTGACGTCGGCCGCGCAGTTGGGGATCCAGGGAGGCTCCAACGGGGGGCTGCTCACGGGGAATATGCTCACTCGCTACCCCGAGCTGTTCGGCGCTGTCGTCATCCAGGTGCCACTGTTGGATATGAAGCGCTACTCCCACCTGCTCGCTGGCGCATCCTGGATGGCGGAGTACGGCGATCCGGATAGCGCGGATTGGGAGTTCTTGCAGACGTTCTCCCCGTATCACCTGTTCGCCCCGGACGCCCACTACCCGCCGGTCCTCATCACCACCTCGACTCGGGATGACCGCGTGCACCCTGGGCATGCGCGGAAGATGGCGGCGAAGATGCTCGCTGCGGGCAAGGATGTGACGTACTACGAGAACATCGAGGGCGGGCATGGTGGGGCAGCGAACAACGCCCAGGCCGCGCACATGGCCGCGCTCGCCTACGAGTTCCTCGCAATCCGATTGGGACTCACGGGATGAGTCACTCGTCGAGGAGCCAATGATGCTGCAACCGCAGCGCCCGTTCTAACCCGGCGGCGACCCCCGCGAGCGTGAGCGCAATATTCACCCCGGGAGGCAGAGCGACGGGAGAGGCGAAGGTGAACCAGCCCGTGCCCTCCGCGATGGCTTCGACGAGCTGCGGAAGCTCCAACAGGAGCGAGCCGGCGAGTATCGACCACGAGAGCGCCCCGAGAAGCCTGCTCCACCCGCGGTGCTGCCGGTGGAACCGCAGGCGCCACGCTTCTGCCGTGCCCGCGATCGGCTGCAATTGCTGGGTGCCGCTCGGCGAGGTGAGGCGGGCGAGTTTCATTCCATACGTTGAGAGTTCCGCCTCGATGAACGTCTCGTTACCGAGGGCGAACTTTGCCGGGCTTCGCTGCCACGCCCACTGCGCGCCGTCGAGATAGAGGTAGACCCGTTCGTCGAGGTCGAAGAAGTTGACGTCGATGTCGTAACGAGCCCCGCGATGGTCGGTGCCGAACCTGCCCCGCCAGATGGAGTCCCAGCGTCGGAGCGGGCGAATGGCGCTGCCATCGCCCGGTCTACTCTTTTTCCCTCGACCCCCTGCCACAGCGCACGAGTATGCCAGGGGTCGTTCGAGAATGTCACGGGAAGCCCGGTGAGTGCTCCCACTCGGATCGGTTCAGCCCTCTCCTGCTCGCGCGCAGACCCAGCCCGGCGGCATCGCGCCCGTTGCGATGAGTGAGCGCAGTTCCGCCGCCTGTTCGGCGGGCAGCTCGGTGTCCAAGTGGGGGTAGACGATCGGTTCCTCCTTGGAGTTGTGCGACTCCAGTACCGCAAGCATCTCCTCGCATGCACCGATGAGGGCTGCGCGATCGGAGCTGTGTGCCGCAGCTTCGTCGAACCCGGCAAGCGCATCGTCGAGGGCATCCATCTGCCGCCACAAGACTCCGTGTTCGCGTTCCATCACCATGATCGGCATCGTCAGTCCGCCTTCACGGATCGGCGGGAACGCGAATACTTCCTCGAGATAGATGTGGCGCCGCAGCGCAGTCATCGCCTTTCGCAGGGGAGGGGCGAGCGTGCCGATGGGTTCGTCTCGCTCCAAGCCAGCAGCGAACTCCTCGATACCCGAATCGATCTCGTGGTGCTCCTTCGTCAGCGCCTGCGCCAGGCTCGAATCGGCCATTTCCCCTCCTAGCATCCGGGTCGCGCGATGTTGGGAGAAATTATACGGCGGCGCTCAATGCGACGCAGCGCAGCTGGCAGACTCGAGAGACATGAGCACTGATGCACCCATTGCTGTGATTACTGGCGCGAACAAGGGGTTGGGTTACTTCACCGGGGAGGGGCTGGCGCGGAAGGGCTACCGGATCATCCTCGTCGGCCGCAGACACGACCGATTGGTTGCGGCGCAGGAGACGTTAAGAACCCGAGTTCCCGGCGTGCGCACCGGGATCGCCATCGCTGATTTCTCTGGACTCACTACCGCCCGCAGCGGCGCAGA
>DATGUB010000008.1:0-18077 GCA_035301585.1 Beutenbergiaceae bacterium
TGAAGCCGCCCTCGTCCCGGATCGCGAGGATCGAGCGCATGAGGTGTTGGCGGTAGCCCATCCGGCCCGATACGCCGTTCATGATGATCCCGATTTCCCGGGTGGTAGGTGCGTGAGACATTGAAACCCTTTCTCTGTGGCATCTGCGCCGACCGAGCACACGTTCCGGCGCAACACCGGTAAGCGCTTTCCAACAGTTAATCATGGCTGTTTTCGATTGGCAAGCGTAGGTTCTCCGGTACCGTCGAGTCAGCGCTACGCCGAAGGCCTAGGAGAGTCACCCATTGAAGTTGTCGATCGTCGAACTCGGGACGGTTGCGCCCGGCACTACCGAGACGGATGCGCTCGCCGAGACGTTGGAAAGCGTTGAGCATGCCGAGAGCCTCGGGTTCCACCGGGTCTGGTTCGCCGAGCACCACCTGAGCCGCTCGGGTGCCTCGCACCACCCGGAGCTCCTCATCGCTGCCGCAGCGATGCGCACCTCTCGGATCCGACTCGGTTCCGGTGGCGTGCTGCTCAACCATTACAGCCCGTTCAAGGTGGCGGAGATGTTCCAGCAGCTGGAGGCGCTGGCCCCGGGGCGGATCGATCTCGGGATGGGGCGCGCGACCGCCGGTCCCGTCCTGGATCTCGCCCTGCAGCAGAACCGGCAGCATCCGGCCCAGGCCGACCACCAGCAGCAGGTGCTGGAGACCTTGGCCTGGCTGCACGAGGCCTTCCCCGAGGATCACCCTTTCGCCGGGCACCCGTTGATGCCCGGGGTGGCGGAGGTTCCCCGGCCGTGGCTGCTGGGCTCCAGCCCGAACAGTGCCCACCTCGCCGCGGGCCTGGGGATCGGCTACACGTTCGCCGGATTCATCAACCCGCCCGGTGCCGCGCCTGCGCTGCGTCACTACCGCGAGAACTTCACACCCCAGGGGTTCGGCTGGGAGAGGCCGCGGGCGATCCTGTCGGTCAACGTTGCCGTCGGCGAAACGGCAGCCGAGGGGCGCTACCTCGCGAACTCTCCCAAGGGCTTCTACGCCCGCCTCACCCGCGCGGGGCGGGAAGCAGGGTCGGTGATGGTGCCCGCGCCGGAGGTGGCCGAGCGCGAACTCACCGCCTCCCAGCAGGAGGAGCCGACCTCGATCGTGGACGGGAGATGGCCGCGGTTCGTCGCCGGAGGCCCGCAGGAGGTCCGGGCGACGCTGGAGCAGATGCTCGCCGAAAGCGGCGCCGATGAGTTGATGGTCCAGGATCTCATCGCCGATCCCGCCGCCCGCCGAAACTCCCGGGCCCTCCTCGCCCGCGCCTTCGGTGGCTGATCGCCCGGGGCGCGGCATCGCGCAGGGCGCAGATCCGCGTAGAGTAGCCCTCATGAACCAAGCATTCGACGACGTCGCAATAGACCGCGAACTCGAAGTTCTCAGTTGGGATGGGTTCGGGGAAGCCTGCCGGGACCTCGCCCGCAAGGTCGTGGCCTCGGACTGGATGCCCGATCTCGTCATCGCCGTTGCGCGCGGAGGGCTGCTGCCGGCCGGGGCCATTAGCTATGCGCTCGGGGTGAAGGCGATGGGCACGATGAACGTGGAGTTCTACACCGGGGTCGGCGAGACCCTCCCCGAGCCCGTGGTGCTCCCCCCGTTCATGGACACCTCCGGCCTGCCCGGGCGCAAGGTGCTCGTCGTCGATGACGTCGCCGATTCCGGCAAGACCCTCGCGATGGTGATGAAGCTCATCGCCGAGTACGGCATCCCGGGGGACACCGACGGCGATGGGGTTGCCAACGAGTTCGTGCCCGCCGAGGCGCGCAGCGCCGTGCTGTACACGAAGCCCGCGAGCATCATCGAGCCGAGCTACACGTGGAAGCGGACCAACGAATGGATCGCCTTCCCGTGGTCGGATAAGCCCCCCGTCACCGCGGAATAGCCCGCCGCGCCTCCTGTTTCCGCACGCCGTCGTTTCTTTGCAGGTGAGGAAGAGTCATGACCGGTGCCCGCACGATCTTCGACGACGACACCCTCGCTGAGATCTCCCGCCACCTTCGCGATCCCCACCCGATCGGCATCCCCCGCGCCGCGGACCGCGAATTCTGGGAAGGAATCGCCGACCACTCGGTGGTGACGGCGCTCCTCGCCCAGGCCCGGCAGCTCCGCGGGACGCCGTGGCCGCACGTGCCCGCAAGCGGTTACCTGCGCTACGCCCGGGACGGCAACCGCATCATCCACGAACAACACATCCGCGCCCGGCAGGAGCGGCTCACCCTCGCGACCATCGCCGCCGCGGTGACCGACGCCGCCGAATGGTACGACGAGGTTGCCGACGGCGTCCTGCTGCTGTGCGAGCAGACCTCCTGGTGCTGGCCCGCCCACGATGAGGCCTACGGGCGGGGTTTCGCGCTCCCCGACGTCACCGATCCCACGCTCGACCTCGGCGCGGGTGAAGTCGCCGGCCAGCTCGCGTGGGTCGACCACGTGCTCGGCGCCGGGCTCGATGAGGTCGCCCCCGGCCTGCGCCCGCGCCTGCGCCACGAGGTGCACACCCGGGTGATCCGCCCGTTCCTCGAGCGGGAGTGGCATTGGCTGGGAACGAGCGGGGATATCAACAACTGGAACCCGTGGATCCACCAGAACGTGCTCACCGCGGCCCTCCTCCTCATCGAGGATCGGGGCCTGCGGGAGTCGGTGGTGCGCCGGACCCTGTCGGGCCTGGAGATCTACCTGCAGGCCCTGCCCGCCGACGGGGCGATCGACGAGGGGTTCGACTACTGGTGGAACGGCGCCTGCCGGGCCCTCGAGGGTCTCACCCTCATCGAGCGCGCGAGCGGCGAGGCGTTCACCGCTCGGCGGGTCCCGGCCCTGCGTGCGACCCTGGAGTTCCCCATCTCCACGTGGCTGGGCGGGGACTGGTGCTACAGCTTCTCCGACTCCCACCCCCCGATCAACCCCGAACTCCCCTGGCACCTGCTGCACGGCTGGGCCCGTGAGGCCGGGGCGAGGGACACGGCGAACTTCGCCCTCACCCAGCGCCCGGAGCCGGCTGCGACGATCACCGAGGGGCTCGCCCGCCTGCTGTTCGCGCTCACCGACCCCGACTGGATGCACGCGCCGGTTCCCGACGCCCCCGCCCCGCCGCCGGTGCATCTCGACTCCACCCAGGTGTTCGTCTCCCACCGCGGGGAGTTCTCCCTCGCGGCCAAGGGCGGGCACAACGAGGAGAACCACAACCACCTCGACGTCGGCTCGATCGTCGCCGCCTGGCGCGGCACGCCGGTGCTCGTCGATCCCGGCCGGGAGACCTATTCCGCGCAGACCTTCAGCGACGCCCGCTACGAACTGTGGTACACCCGCTCCGACTGGCACAACCTGCCCCAGCCCGCGGGCCGCGGGCAAGCACCCGGGCGGGAGTTCCAGGCGCGGGTCCTGCACGCCGAACCCGCTGCGGGCCCGGCCGAGTTCACCCTCGACCTCACGGCGGTCTACGACGCCCCCGGCCGCTGGGAGCGCTCGGCTGCGCTGACCGCTAGCGGGATCGACGTGCGCGATACGTGGGCGGAGTTCGATCCCCGCGGAGCGGGCCACGAGATCACGTGGATCATCGCCGGGGAGGTCACCGAATCCGGGCCCGGGGCGCTAAGGATCCGGCCGCTCGCCGCGCCCGGCGGCCCGCCCGGTGAGGACGCGCTCGTGCTGGAGTGGGATCCCGCCCTCGCCGAACTTGCCCTCGAGCAGCGGCGGTTGACCGATGACTACCAGCGCAGCGCGTGGGGCGAGCACCTCACCCGGGTGCGGTTGCTAGTTTCCCGCGAACACGTGGGTGCCGGGGAGATCGTGACTACGCTGCGCCGCCGCCGCTAGGGGCGAGCACGGGCTGCAGGGAGTACCGGCTGTTGCCCCACACCGCGTAGAGCAGGGGCGAGGCGGCGAGGCCGAGCCCGAGCGCCGGGTGGGTGAGGAACAGCGCCGCGAGGCTCACGAAGGCGAGCGCCGACACGAGCGTGAGGTACCAGCGCCGGACCCCGAAATACAGCCCGACCTTGAGCGCGTCCCGGATCCGGCTCTCGGGGCGCTCCACGCTCGCGACGAGCCCGAGCAGGGCAGCGATGTTCGCGAGGGTCGCGAACACGGTGACGATCGGGATGATGACCGCCCCGTACCGCAGGTGCTGGGCGGCCACGAAGTCGACTCCGGCGATGACGAGCGCGCCGACGCTGATCACCCCGAACAGCAGGCTGCGCCAGAACAGCTGCCGCCAGGTGCGCATGAACGCGTGGGCGATCGCGCCGTCCTTGTCCACCGAGTAGCTGCGGAAGGCGCCGAACGCGCCGGCGAGGGCGGGCGCGGCGAGAACCGCGGTGAGGGCGAGCAACGGCCAGGACTGGAGGGGGTCGGTGGTGATGAGCACGATGATGAGCGGCAGGCTCATCATCGTGAGGAACGCGTTCGTGCCGAACACCAGGTACGCGAGACCGAAGATGGTCTCCCACGTGTCTGAAGCCAGCCAGCCCCGGCGCGCCACTGCGGTCAGCCCTTCACCCCTGCGCTCGCGATGCCTTGCACGAAGTAGCGTTGCCCGAGCAGGAAGATCAGCGCGATCGGAAGCACGGAGATCACTGAACCGGTCATGATCAGGGCATGCTCGGCGTCGTATTGGGAGACGAAGGATTTCAGACCGATTTGAACCGTCCAGATCGCTCGGTCGCGCAGGTAGATCAGCGGCCCGAGGTAGTCGTTCCACGTGTTGACGAACGTCAGCAAGGTCAATGTTGCCACGGCCGGCCCGGAGAGGGGAAGCACGATGCGGCGCCAGATGGAGTACTCGGAGAGCCCGTCGATCCGCGCGGCCTCGGAGAGTTCTTCGGGGATGGATTCGTAGTACTGCTTCATGAGGAACACCCCGAACGCGCCGAAGGCCTGCAGCGCGACGATCGACCACAGGGTGTTGGACAGGCCGGCGCGGGAGAGCATGATGAACTGCGGGATCATGTACGCCTGCCACGGTACGGCGATGGTGCCGACGTAGGCGAGGAAGAGCCAGTCCCGGCCGGGGAAGCGCATCTTGGCGAACCCGTAGGCGGCGAAACTGCCCGTGAGCACTTGCAGGGTGGTGACGACGACGGAGAGGAACAGCGTGTTCTTGATCCACGTCGTCATGTCGGATTTGGCCCAGATGTCGAGGTAGTTGCGCCACATCACCGGGTCGGGCACCCACTGCACGGGCACGGTGAAGACCTGGTTGTTCGTCTTCAGCGAGGAGATGACCATCCACGCGAACGGGAGCATGATCGCGGCGGAGGCGGCGATCAGCGCGGCATACAGGAGCGCCATTCCCGCCCGGCGCTTGCCGCGGCCCCGGTCAGGCCGGTATTCGAGTGGCGTCTGCGCATCCGAGGGTCGCTCTAAGGTCAGGGTGCCCATTAGTTTTCCCTTCGCTTGTTCACGAGGAATTGGAAGATCGTGAAGAGGATGCAGATGAGGAACAGCACGATCGAGACCGCCGAGGCGTATCCGAAGTTGTTCTCCTCGAAACCTTTTCGATAGATGTACTGGGCGAGCACCATCGTCGAGGTTCCCGGCCCGCCGTCGGTCATCACGAGGATGAGGTCGAGGATCTTGAAACTCTCGATCGTCAACATCACGGTGACGAAGAAGGTCGTCGGGCGCAGGCCCGGAAGGGTGACGTTCCAGAACCGGTGGATGGCGTTCGCGCCGTCCACCCGCGCGGCTTCGTAGATCTCTTCGGGGATCGCCTGCAGGCCCGCGAGGAACAGCAGCATGTAGTAGCCCATGTAGCGCCACGTGCCCACGATGATGATCGCCGGCATCGCCCACGTCGTCGAGGAGGTCCACCCCGGGGGGTCGGTCATGCCCAGCCACATGAGGAACTGGTTGATCGGCCCGGACTTCGCCGAGAAGAGCATGTTCCACACCGCCGCGATCGCGACGATGGAGGTGATGTAGGGGAAGAACGCGACCGTGCGGAAGAACTGCACCCCGCGCATCTTGCGGTTGAGCAGCAGCGCTAGACCGAGCGAGGCGGCGAGGGTGAGCGGGATGTGGAAGATCGCGTAGTAGATGGTGTTCCACAGGACCTTGTGGAACGTCTTGTCCCGCAGGAGGTCGGCGTAGTTCTCCAGGCCCACCCATTCGGCTTTGCCGAACGCGTTCCACGAGGTGAACCCGAGGTAGAACAGGATGACCACGGGCACGAGCGTGAGCAGCGCGAAGCCGATGAAGTTCGGCAGGATGAAGGACCATCCCGTGAGGGTGTTTCGCAGCTTTAAGCGGGAGCCGGGACGGCGCGTCTTGCGTGGCCGGGTCGTTACCGAAGTTGTGGTCATCATTCGTCCAAGTGGTTTGGCCGCTGCGCCAGCACGCGGAGGTGCTGGCGCAGCGAACGTAACGTTACTTGTTCAGCACCTCTGCCTGGGCGCGCTCCATCGCCTCAGCGATCCCCTCTTCGGGGCTCACGCTTTCGGACAGGATGGCGGAGTGCGCGTCGCTGAGGATGTTCTGCAGCGCGGCAGTGTTCTCGTCGACGACGTTCTCGGGGAGCACTTCGTTCGTGGTGAAGGTGAACCGTGAGAGGTCGTCGGTGGGTACGCCGTCGATCCCGAACAGCACGTCGGCGACCGTTTCGTTCGTGAGGGAAGGGGTGATCCCGATCTCGACGAGGTCGGTGGCGGCGTCTTCGGAGGCGATGTAGGCGACGAATTCCTTCGCTGCCTCTTCCACGTCGCCGCTGACGGCCGGGTTGATCCCGATCGAGGTCGGGTCGGCGAACGTGATCGGCATGTCCTCGGTGGAGGAGTCGTACTGCGGCGCGGGCGCGAAGCCCCATTCGAACTCGTCGGCCTCACCGGACTCCTGCTCGGCGAGCAGGGTGGCGATGTACCACGAGCCCATGAGGAGCATGGCGGAGTCCTGCTTCCCGAACTGCGACTGGTAGCCCAGGGAGTTCGTCGTCAGGGTGCCGTAGTCGACGATCGCGCCGGAGTCCTGCAGGTCCACGGTGCGCTCGTAGTAGGGGACGAAGTAGTCCCAGTCTCCGGAGAGGAAGTCGGCGTCGGGCACCTGCGCGGTGGCGAATCCTTGCACGGTGGAGTGCCAGGAGTGCTGGTAGGCGCCGGTGGGCCCGTCGAGTTCCTCGCTGATCGTGGTGGCGGCCTCGCCGTAGTCGTCCCAGGTCCACGAGCCGTCGGGGTAGTCGACCCCGGCCTCGTCGAAGAGGTCCTTGTTGTAGTACAGGAACCACGCGTCCTGGCGGTAGGGGATGGCGTAGGTGGCGCCGTCGACCTCGTACACGTCCACCCCGGCGACGTCGTCGCTGAGGTCGGCGGCGACGTCGCTCACGTCGAGGAGCTGGTCACCGTCCTGGTAGGTGAAGAACTTGTTGAGGTTCTTCACGGGGTAGAGGTCGGGTGCGGTGCCACCGGCGAGGTCGGTGATCATCTGGGTGTCGTAGTCTTCCCCGTCGGCGTATTCGACGAGTTCGACCGTGATGTCCGGGTTCTGCTCGGTGAATCCGTCGGCGAGGGTCTGGAATTCAGGGGTCGAGTCCAGGCTCCAGCCGGCGAGGGTGAGCGTGAGCTCCCCGTCGCCGCCACCGGATCCTTGGGCATCGCCGCCGTCGCCGTTTCCGCCGCCGCCGCAACCGGCTAATAGCAACGTTGTCGCGGCGACGCTCGCCCCGATTGTCAACAAATTGCGCTTCATCGCGAACTTCCTAGTCGTAGTTGTGAGTGATGCCCGGTTGGGCGCTTATCGTGCATGGTGAACATGACGGTCACGTTTCACCAATTGATTCCGGTCGGCCACGCCACCTCGGTGAGGTGACCGTCCGCCCACGTAACGACGACGTGGGTGCTCGTGGTCTCTACACGCGGCGGCGCGATTGTCGGCGCGCCGGCGTGCGTGAGTCGTAGTGCGAGGGCGTAGCGCCCTGGCGCTGCCGCGGCCATGAGGGTTCCCACGGCCGCGTGTGCCCCCAAGGGGGAGGCGTCGTCGTGGTGGCTCACACCCGCCGACTCCCACCCCAGCAGGCCGATGATCTCGGCCTGAAGTTCCGTTGATTCCAATACCGCCGATTCGTCGGTGACGCGGGCGTCCACTCCGGCGTCGTCCGCGAGGGGCCAGCCGCCCGCTTCCAGGGTGTGCGCGGCCGGGTCGATCTTCGCAACATCGATGATGCGCACCTCCCATTCCCCGCGCAGGAGGGAGACGGTCGTGATCTCACCGGCGCGTTCGGGGGCTCCGGTGAGCCCGGAGCCGTGGTTGATCTGCTCGGGGCCCGGGACGAGCCAGTGCGCCTCGGCGGTGGAGGCGGCGAGGGCGACGTCGTCGATCACCTTGGTGCCCAGCGCCCGCATGCCGCTGCGGTGGCTGCGCCGGCTCGTCTCATCGAGGAGCACCACGGAGTTGTCGATCGGGTCGGCCCACGCGCCGGGGTCCAGGAGCGGGGCGGTCGCCGTGGAGTAGGCGAGGCGGGCATAGAGCGGGGAATCGCCGCCGCCGTCGCCCTCGTGGGCGTGGTCGGCGCCGTGGTTGGCGATCCGGGTGATCCCGTCGCCCGCGCGAGTGACCGCCCAGGTCGGGGCGGCGATCGTGAAGGCGCGTTCCGTCTCGGGAGAGGCGTCGGCCCGCCACACCGGGTGGTCTTCGGGGAGGATCAGGCCGACCATCCCCTTGGCCGCCCAGTACGGGGAGCCCGGGCCGGAGTAGCGCTGCGCGAGGGGACGCCAGGGGGAGGTCCAGCCGAGGTCGAGCAGGCCGCGGGCGTTGGGGACGCCGCGGGAACGGAAGTAGTTGATGTTGCCCAGCGCGGCCTCGCGCAGGTCGCCGGCGGGCACGGATGGCACCTCGGAGATCACACCGGCCCAGTAGGCCGCCGCGGTCGCGAATCGATACGCGAGGCTGCGGCCCTGGATCAGTGGGGCACCGTCGCTCGCGGTGAGCCACCGGAAATCCTGGAGGAACCGGTCGAGGCGGTCCACGTCGGTCGCGGCGCGGGGCGCGGCGAGGTCACCGGCTCCGGCCATCCGCGCCCACAGGGCGGGGTACAGGTGCATCGCCCAGCCCACGTAGTGGTCGTAAGCGCGTTCCTGCCCGTCGCGGTACCAACCCTCCCGCTCGTAGTAGGAATCGTGACGCTCCAGGTCCGCCTCGATGTCGCCGAGGGAGTGGGGCCCGTCAACGGAGCGGAGGAACGTTTCCACCACGATCCGGAACCACAGCCAGTTGTTCGGGGGGTAGGTTTCGTCGCCGACGATCTCAGCGAGGTACTCGACGATGTGTTCTTGCTCGTGGGGGGCGAGGCGATCCCAGATCCACGGCCGGGAAAGGTCGAGGATGAGGGCGAGGGAGGCCGCTTCCACCTTGGCCTGGGCCATCTCCTTCGGCCGCCACCAACGCTCCGGGCTCGTGGGGTCGGTGCCTGCCACGAGACCGCGGGCGTAGAATTCCGCGTGCCCGTGCGGATCTTCGCCCTTCGCGCCGGCGAGTTGGAACCCGGCGAGGAGGAAGGTGCGGGCGAAGCCTTCCAGCGCGTCGGTTCTTGCGCCGTAGCCGCCCGGGGTTCCCGGCAGGAGGATGTTCGCGTTGCCCGGGGAAGCGAACGGGCGCACGGCGAGCAACATCTCGTCGGCGAACTGCGCCAACTCGGCGCGGGTGCGAATGGTCATTATGCGCTCACCTTCCCCTTCTCCGCCGAGAGCGCCTCGGGCAGGACCCCGGTGGCGCCGTAGTGGCGGATCGCGTCGATCGCGAACACCGCGAGGCGTTTGGTCTCCCCGCCGAGCGAACCCGCGATGTGCGGGGTGACGGTGACGTTGGGGAGCTTCAGGAGCGGGTGGCCCACCGGCAGCGGCTCGGGGTCGGTGACATCGAGGATCGCATCGATCCGGCCGGTCCGGCATTCGGCGAGCAGCGCCTCGTGGTCGACGATTCCCCCGCGTGCGGTGTTGATCAAGGTTGCCCCGGTGGGTAGGAGCGCAAGCTCCCGGGCGCCGATCATCTGCTCGGTGCTCGGCAGCAGCGGGGCGTGCAGCGAGAGGATCTCGGCCCGGGCAAGCACGTCGTCGAGTGGGGCGAGCGTTGCGCCGGCGGCGGCGACCTCGCGAGGTTCGGCGACGGGGTCGAACACGAGCACGTCGCCGGCGTCGAGCACCCGCAACAGCTCGACGAAGCGGCGTCCGATGCGCGAGAAGCCGACGACCCCGATGGTGCGGCGGTAGTTGGAGAGCGTCTGATCGGCGAAGGAGTTCTCCCAGCCGGTGGGTTCCCGGCGGTTCTGTTCCGCGAGTGGGAGGGCGCGCTTGCCCGCGAAGATGGTCGCGGCGAGCGTGAATTCTGCGACGGGGATCGCGTTGAGGTCGGCTGCGGTGGTCACTTGGATACCGCGAGAATACGCCTCGCCGGGAACGAGCGCGCGGGCCGAACCCGCGGCGTGAACGATCGCCTGCAACTTCGGCATCCGGTCGAGCAGGTCGACGGTGATCGGGGGGCACCCCCAGGAGGTGAGCAGGACCTCCACGCCGGCGAGCGCGGAATCATCGATATCGAAGTCTGCGGCCGGGGAGGCGGTCACGAGGTCGGCGACGGACGCGAGCAGGTCGCGCTCCTCACTGCCGAACTGTTGCTCAAAGGTGCGCGGTGGCATCACCATCATGGTGCGTGGTCGCATCAGTTTCTCCTTTGAGCCTCTTCGATCAGGAACGATCCATATGAACAGCCAGTGGGAGCAACCGTAAGCAACATGATCATCTACTGTCAACTTAAGATCATTCGTTCACCGATTCGCGCGAAGTGATCAATTGTGTTCTAGAGTGGTTCCGTCAGAAAGGAAGACTATGACGTCCCATCCCCCCGCCGACGCCTGGCATCCTCCTGCGGGCACCCGTCAGGCCGAAGTATTAGAAACGATCCGTGAGCGCGGTTCGATCCGGATCGGCGACCTGGCCGAGGAGCTGGGGGTGACGGCGATTACGGTGCGTCGCGACGTCACCGCCCTTGCGGATGCCGGGCTCATCCGACGTTTCCACGGCGGGGCCGCCACGATGGATCAGCAGCGCACCCGGGGCAATGGGTTCTCCCCCGTGCGCAAGGGGGCGATCGGGGTGCTCGTCCCGTCCTTCGATTTCTACTGGCCCGACGTCGTGCACGGCGCGGAGGCCGAAGCGAACCGGCTCGGGCTGCGCCTCATTCTCCGCGAAACTCGGTATCACGCGGAGGATGAACGGCCGGATCTCGATCAGCTCCTGGGCAAGCGCGTGAGCGGGCTACTGCTCGCGCCGACCGTCGTCGGGGCTGCTCGAGAGGCGTTGGAGCGGTGGCTGGCGGAGACGAAGGCGCCCGTCGTCCTCATGGAACGTGAAATGACCGTCGGCACTGCCCGCCAGTCGATCGAGTCGGTCGTGACCGATCACGCCGGCGGGGCGGACATCGCCGTGCACCACCTGTACAACCAGGGGCACCGGAAGATCGCGTTGATCTACAGCGAGAACTCGCCCCACGCCGCCCAGATCGGCATCGGATGGCGCGCCGCGCACGAGGAACTCGGGCTCGACCCGGCCGCCACCTTGCACTCGGCGCTCCCCGATCGTACGGACCCCGGGTTCGGAGCCGCGGTCGATGAGGTCCTCACGCAGTTGGTACGAAGCGGCACGACGTCGGCGATCATCCACTCCGACCCCGAAGCGATGTACATCCTGCAACGCGCGGAGGAGAGGGGGATCCAGATCCCCACCGACCTGTCGATCGTCTCCTACGACGATCAGATCGCTGCGCTCGCCAATCCTGCGCTCTCCGCGGTCCGCCCGCCGCGGCGGATCATCGGCGAGACGGCGCTACGGCTCCTCACCGACCGGATCGCCGATCCGAATCGGCCGATCCACCGGGTGAAGGTGAGCCCGACCCTGATCGTTCGCGCATCCAGTGGTCCGCGGGCCTAGCTCCGCGTCCCGACGCGGGCGAGGCGCGAGCTACTCGCGAGCCGCCGTCACCCAGTCGACGCCGTTCCTGATGATGCGCAGCACCTCGGGCGCCTCGTAGGCACCCTCGTCGTGGCCCAGCGCGGTGTACACCACGCGGCCGCCCGCGGGGGTCTGGTGCGCCCAGACGAGCGGCTGGGGTTCGCCCTCATACGTGTGCTGGGCGAGGACTCGCACACCGTCGTGGACATGGAGATGCGTGTACTTCTCGTCCTCGGTCTCGAAGGAGGCGACCCCGGAGGTGACGGGGTGGTCGGGACCAATCACCTCGATGCTCGCGGGCCCGAGCGGGGGGTGCATCGTCGTGCCCCGAACCCAGCGCCCGCCGAGGAAGTTCGCCCATTCGGGCTCGTCCGGCCACGCGGTGGCGGAGACGTGGACCCCCACGAGCGCTCCCCCGCTATCGCGGTAGGCGAAGAGGTTCTGCATCGCCGTGGCGTAGCGCCCCGGGTCGGGTTCGTCCCACGCGGGAACCTCCACGTTATCGGCCGCGGCGTTGCCGATGTCGGTGAGGAGCACATCGATGCTGCCAGGGGCGAGCTCGGAGAGCCGCTGCTCCACGCGGTCGCTCACTTCCACCTCATGCCCCGCCTCACTCAGCGCCGAGGCGATGATCTGCGAGGTCGCAGGGAAGGGATGCCAGGGATCGGAATACCGCCCGCCGCCCGAGAGAATGAGGACCCGCGCCACGATGTGCTCCTTTCGTCGAGCAGTTAGAACAGGTGCGCACAACGCTCGCGCTGAACGCCACGACCACCCTACACAACGTTGCTAAATGATCACTTCTGTTCATTTTCTTGCATTTGCTGTTGCTTGCTGATTGCATGATGACTTGATCGCGGCTGGGACCGCCACAGTAGGCGGACCTCCCGGGAGCGTGCTTCCCAGACTTCTCAGCCGCCCGGCTCAACTCGGTAACTATGGCGCTGCAGCCAAAGAAAGGGTGCCCACATGTCGATGACCTCAGCTACTCCCCCCGGAGCGCGAAGTCACAGACCACATTCTCTGCTCACCACTGCCGTTTCCACTCTCGCAGTCGCGGGCCTCGCGCTGACCTCCGGGGCCATCGGGGCGGCACCGGCGCAGGCGGCGCCACCGGAAGCCATCCGCGCCGCCGCCTATCTGGGTGCGCAGTCGCTGGCGGAGACCTCGCTGCCCGCGGAGGTTCCCGATGTGGCGGGAACGATCGAGTGGGAACTGGAGGACGATCTGTTCTCCTCCCCCTACTCAACGGTGGAAGTCAGCGGCGACGCCGATGGCGAACCCCTCACCGCCGAGGTGGAGGTACTCCCGCCTGCCGATCACTCGCTCGTCTATTTCGTCGACGCCGGGCGAGGCGGGGACGCGCAGGACAAGTGGTACTCGAACGAGCCCACCTCCTCCGCCGCTTTCGAGGCGGCGCAGACGCTGGCCGACGAGTCGCTGCGGAACGCCGCGCCCGACCAGGCTTACGATCCCGGCGACGGCTGGGGTTACCTCGCCGACGGCGGGGAGGATTACAAACTCTCCGTACCGGGCGGGGACCCCGCCGAAGACAGCGACCTGGCTGCGCTCAACAAGTACGAGCTCGGGGTTCGCACGAACTCCGAGTCTGTGGACTTCGGCCTCGCGCTCGATCCGGGCACGTACACGCTCTCGAGCGGGTTCTACGAGTTCTACGCCGCGGGCCAGGACCGCTTCCGCCAGATCGACCCGACCCTCATCTACGAGGTCGACGGCGACACCGAAACCGACAAGCTCGGCACCATCAAGCTCTCCACCACGGCGGATAAGCCGGAAGAGCGGTTCGAATCGCACGTGTTCACGATCCCCGACGGCGCGGAGAACATCCGCCTCTCCTACCAGGGCTCCGGCGGTGAAGGCCCGATCCTCAGTTGGTTCGCCGTAGCCAACGGGGATGCCACGGAGGAGCTCGACGGCGAGGAGGCGACCGATCCGGAGGAGGAGCCGGCCGATGCGATCGACATCAACATCGATGCCGCCGACATCCCGGCCGACAATCTCAACGGGCTCACCTTCAAGGGGTTCGGGACGCTGAGCGCCAACAGCACGAGCGCCGTCCTCATGGATTACAAATCCGAGCACCCCGAGGCCTACGCCGAACTGCTGCGCGTGCTCTTCGGCGGCGATCACCCGATCATGAATCAGGTGAAGATCGAGATGGGCAACGATCGCAACAACTCCACGGGACCGGATGTTGCGACGATGCGGACGGGGGATGAACCCGCGAACGTCACCCGGCACCCGGGCTTCCAACTCGCCGCGGATGCGAAGAAGGTCAACCCGGACCTCAAGGTCTCGATCCTGCGCTGGAACGCGCCGGCATGGGCGGATGACAACGACAAGATCTACACCTGGTACAAGAACACGATCCTGGCTGCCTACCGCGAGTACGGCTACATGGTCGACTACGTCAATCCGGGCGTGAACGAACAGCAGGCGGACTTCGAGTGGACCAAGCAGTACGCCGAGCGAGTACGCACCGATGACGCGGGCTACGTCAGCGAGAACGCCGATCTCGCCGGTTTCCGCGAGGGGGAACAAGACCTCTATCAACAGATCCAGGTCGTCATCTCCGACGAGGTGAGCGTCGGCTCGTTCGGGGGCGCCATGGTGAACGACGACGCGCTGCGCGATGCGGTCGACGTCGCGGGCTACCACTACAGCCCGAACGACGACTCGGAGAAGAACTTCACCCGCCTGGCGGAGGAGTTCGACAAGGAGATCTGGAACAGCGAAGCGCAGGCGACCTTCTCCAACACCGCGTTCCGCCCGCACAACAACACCGCGGACCCGAGCATCCCGGGCACGGGGATCGGTGGCACGAACAGTTCCCTGGAGATGGCGAACACCATCGTCAAGGGCTTCGTGGAGTCCCGCCGGACCCACTTCATCTACCAGCCCGCGATCGGTTCCTTCTTCGAAGGCGGCCAGTACTCCTTCAAGGAACTCGTCAGCGCCCGCGACCCGTGGTCAGGGTGGATCCACTACGACGGCGGCCTCGCCGTTCTGCAACACTTCAGCAACTTCGCCGTGACCGGCTGGGAAGACGACGCGAACGACGGCGGGATCTGGCGGGTCCTTCCCGAGGCATCCGACTCCGGCGCGACGGGGCAGAACCCCGTGGTGGGCCGCAACGGCGAACCGAACTACATGACGATGGCCGCACCGGATGGGTCGGACTTCTCCACCGTCATCGTCAACGACTCCGAATACCCCTTGACCTACCGGATCACGCCGGAAGGTTTCGACCTCGACGGCGATTCGCTCGCCGTCTGGGAGACCCGTGCCGCGGATTCCGGGGAGGCGTTCAACGCGAACTACAAGCGCCACGTGGGCGACGTCGAGAGCGTTGACGGCGCGTACACCGTGGAGATCGAACCGTTCTCCATCGCTACGGTCACCTCGCTCGACGTCTCCGGCGACGAGGAGTGGACGGCTCCCCTGCCCGTCGAAGGTGAACGCGAGGTTCTCGACGCGGATCCGGACGGCGGCGTGCTGTGGAGCGACGACTTCGACTACTCGGACCGCTCGGTGCCGCTGATCACCCCCGAGGGGCAGGTCGGCTCCGAAACCGAGTCCTTCGTGGAGTCCCGGGGCGGCTCGAGCGGCCTCATCCCACAATTCACGTGGGATCGCAACGGCGCGTTCGAGGCCTATGAAACGGATGACGGTTGGGTGCTGCGCCAGCAGGTCGACGCCGAAGCAACCGGCGTCGGCGGTGCCTGGAACGGCGGTGACCCGATCACCGCGATCGGCGACCGCCGGTGGAGCAACTACCGGGCGAGCGTGGATGTGCGGTTCGAACGCAGCAGCGACGAGGGCAACTACGCCGCCATCGGTGCCCGCACCAGCGGCGGGGACAACTCCCAGAGCCTGGGCTCCAGCGGGTACGTGCTCACGTTCGCCTACGACGGCTCGTGGGAACTCCAGCGGCGGGGAACCGTCGTCGAGTCCGGTGAGCTCGCCGGCGCCGGCGACGGCTGGCACGCACTCACTCTCGAGGTCGCCGGAGATGAGATCACCGCGGAGATCGACGGTGAGGAACTGGCCACGTGGACCGATCCCACGCCGATCCGGTCCGGCTGGGTAGACCTGGCCAGCGGGTTCCATCACACCCAGTTCGATAATCTGCTCATCGAGCGGGTGGACGGATTCATCCCCTACTACGGCGAATACCTGGACAACCTGGAGATGACCGACCTGTCCGACCCACCCGCGACGAAGCTCGTCTACGACGGCGATTGGCACCACGCCAACGGCGCGGGGATGTACGAATACCAGCGCTCGACCTCGACCAACGAGACCGAGGGGGCGACGGTTTCCTACACCTTCACCGGTTCCGGGCTCGACATCATCGGCTCGGGAGAGGGCGACGCTCGCCTCGACGCCTACGTGGACGGCGAGATCGTGGAACCCAACGCCCGCACGCAACGCAGCGGTCAGTTCCAACAGCCCTATACCCTGCGCGGGCTCGAGTTCGGAGAGCACACGGTCACCCTCGAGGTGACCTCGGGCGAGGTGACCGTTGACGCCGTCGGCGTGATCTCGGCTCCCGCCGAGGAGCCGGTCGCGACGGACGAGCTGGAGACCGAGTTGGCGAAGGCCGAGGACATCGAACGGTCGGAGGACTTCACCGACCCCGCCTGGTCTGCGCTGCAGAACGCGATCGCATCTGCTCAGGCGGCCGTTGCCGATCCAGCCGGTTACGCCTTGGACGGTGAAGGTGCACAGGCGCTCATCGAGCGTCTCCGCGCGGGTTCCGCTCCCCTGTGGTCGCAGATCACCGATATCGAGCCCGTCCACGTCGCGACCCCGATCGGCACCGAGCCGGACCTTCCCGAAACCGTCACGGCGACGCTCGTCGATGATTCGACGCGGGAGATTCCGGTGGAGTGGGATGTCAGCGAGCTCGACCTGACCGACCCGTGGTCCTCACAGGAGGTCCCTGCGGTCTACGGCTCGGCCGACCTCTCCGGATACGTCGAGGTCGTGCCCGAAGGGGCAGTGGCGTTTGCCGACATCAATGGCACTGCCGACGGCGAGCTGGAACGCCTGTCACCCGCGTACGAAGCGATCGCGGAACTGCTCGGTGAGGACCTCCTCAACGAAGATGCCGACCAGCCTTTCGACGGGACCTGGGGCCACTTCGGCCGAGACTCCGATGGCAACGACGAGGTGAACTTCAAGGGCATTGAGCCCGGGGAGTACAACAAACTCACCACCACGGGGATCTACACGGCAAACCCGAAAGGCTCGGAACTCGGTTACACCGTGACGCTCCCCGCTGGGGAGTACACGCTGACCGCCGGGAGCCACTCCTGGTGGGCCGACTACTCTCGGACGGCGGACGTCGTGTTGACGTATGACGGCGAGGATCACGTCGTCGATACCGTTACGCTGGATCGTTCGACACCGAACCAGGTGCTGAGCTATCCGGTGACTCTTGATAGCGATGGCGAGTTGACGTTCACGCTTCGCAACACGAGCGATGAGTCGCCCATGCTCTCGTGGGTCGGCGTCGCAGAAGTTCCCGAAGAGGTGTCGTTGGTGGGGATCGAGGTGGCTTCGCTACCCGATAAAACCACCTACACCGAAGGCGAAGAACTCGACCTCACCGGACTGGAGATCACCGCAGCCTACTCCGATGGCAGCCGAGAAACCCTCGACGCAAGCGACGTCACCGTCACCGGCTACGATCCCAACACCGTAGGGGAACAAACCCTCACCGTCACCTACGACTCCGGCCAGGACACCCACACCGCCACCTTCACCATCGTCGTCGAAGCAGAAGACACCGACAACGGAGACGACGACAACGGAGACTCCGGGGATGGCGGCGACAACGGTGACGATGGAGATGGCGACTCCGACGACAACGGAGACGGTGGAACCGGAGACGACGACAACGGCAACGGCGACGACTCCGAAGATCCCGACGGGAACACCGACGGAGACAACGGCACCGGAAACGAGGATGGAGACGAGGACCCCTCCACCTCCGAGGACCCCGACGACATCCCCAACACCGGCGCAAACATCGGGACGCTAGCACTCCTTGCAACGCTCATCGCAGCAGCAGGAGCCACCCTGCTCATCCGCAACCGCGCCA
>DATGUB010000009.1:0-12232 GCA_035301585.1 Beutenbergiaceae bacterium
GCTACGGATCTTATCCGCTTCGGCGAGTTCACCGGGTAAAACTTCGCGCGCAGAGGAAATGAGATCGAGCACTTCCGCGCGGTTGATGAGCGCCGAGGCGGACATCGGCATCGCGCGGGCGCCAGTGATGAGTTCGTTGAGCTCATCGAGGATCCCCACGAGCGATTCGTCGGTGGGTGCGTTTTCCTCAGCCATCGTTACCCTTCAATCTTTGCGAGCGCGGCGGCGACCTGTGGGGGCACGAGGTCGGAGACGTCCCGGCCGAATTTACTCAGTTCGCGTACGAGCGAGGAGGAGATGTGGATGAGTTCGGGGTTGGCGGTGAGGAACACCGTTTCGATCCCGCTCAGGTGCTTGTTCATCAGGGCCATCGGCAGTTCGTGGTCGTAATCGGCGCCGCCGCGGATGCCCTTGACGATCGCGCTCGCACCGACCTCGCGGCAGAAATCAGCGATGAGCCCGGGCACGAGCTCCACCCGCACCCCGGGGATGTCGGCGACGGCCTCGGCCACGAGGTCGCGGCGGGTTTCGTCGTCGATGAGCGGTGTCTTCGCGGGATTGATCCCGATCGCGATGATCACCTCGTCCGCGATCCCGCGAGCCCGGCGCACGATGTCGACGTGCCCGAGGGTGATGGGATCGAAGGATCCTGGGCATACGGCAACGCGGGTACTCACTCCTCTAACGTACCCGATTTCCGATTCTGGGCGGGAATGGATGGGCGAGAATAGATGGGTGCCCCGTTCTTCCTCCCCTTCTGACACTCGAAAGTTCGCGGTACTGCGGAACCGCCAGTCCGGCCCCTATGTCGTGTTCGCCGGGATGTCGATGATGGGCGACAACGTTGAACACGTCCTCTCCTACTGGGTGCTGTGGGAGACCTTCCACTCCCCCGCCCTCGTCGGTTTCCAACTATTGAGCCACTGGACGCCGTTCCTCCTCCTCTCGGTATACGCCGGGGCCTTGGCGGAACGGTTTGATTGCCGGCGCCTCATCCAGATCGCGCAGGCGATGTTCATCACCGTCTCCCTCGCGTGGGGCGTGTTGTTCGCTACCGGCACCCTCACGCTGTGGGCGGCGTGTGTGCTCCTCGTCGTGCATGGGCTCGCCGGGTGCCTGTGGGCACCGGCGGAGCAGATGATGCTCTACGATTTCGCTGGTCCCGCTACGCTTCCCTCCGCGGTGCGGATCAACGCGACCTTCCGTTCGCTCGGGGTGCTGTTCGGCCCGGTCATCGGTTCCCTCCTCCTCGTCACCCTCGGCCCGGCCCTGGGCATCTTCGTCAACGTGGCGTTCTACCTGCCGATGACCCTGTTCCTCTTCCGTACCCCGTATACCGGTCACGTCCGGAGCCAGGTGCGCCGCACCCGGGTGGGAGTGCTCGATTCGTTCCGGGTCCTTGGCACCGTTCGAAACCACCGCGAGATCCTCACCGTCCTCGTGCTCGCCGCCCTCGCCTCGATCACCGTCGGCACGGTGCTGCAGAATGCGATGCCCGTGTTCGGTAACCTGCTCGCGGGCGCGACCGAGCCCGACTTCATGTACGGAAGCCTGTTGTTCGCCCTCGGCGCGGGCGCGGTCCTGGGTGGGTTCGCGCTCGAGGTCACCGGCTGGGTGCGGGCCGACCTGCGGGCGGTCGTTGTCGCCACGGGCACGCTCGGCGCGTTCGCGGCAGCGTTCTCCCTCACCCGCAGCACTCCGGTGGCTCTCGCCGCCCTCTTCTTCGCGGGCATCAGCCAGATCACGGCCGAGTCCGCCGGCATGTCGATCGTGCAGCTCAAGGCTCCGGAAGATCAGCGGGGCCGGGTGATCGGTTCGTATTCGATGTTCGGCCCCGGAATGCGGTCTTTTTCGGGGGTGACGGTCGGGGTGCTCGGTTCGTTCATGGGGATCCCCACCACGGTCCTCGTGGGCGGGATCTCCCTCGTGGCGGCAACGGTGCTCACTATCGCGATCATTCGGCCGGAAGTTCGGCAAAATTGAGCCGGGTCTCACCGTAGATGCGGGCACCCAAGTCCCGCAGCGGTTCCGGCCAGAGGAGCGCCTGGGCGCGGGCGGTTTGCTCCCACATGACGACGGCCTCGGGGGCGAGCCAGCCGTCGAGCAACGCGATGACCTCCGCAGCTTCGTCGAGGTCGTAGGGCGGGTCGGCGAGCACAGTATGAAAGCGCTGCGCGGGCGCGGGCTCGTGGAGGAAGGTTCGCACCTGTTTCGTACGGACGATGCCGATGTCGCCGAAGCCCAGGGAGCGCAGGTTCGCCTCGCACACCCGGGCAGATCCCGCGTGGGCCTCGACGAACGTCGCCGCGGCCGCGCCGCGGGAGAGCGCTTCGATCCCCAGCGCTCCCGAGCCCGCGTACAGGTCCAACACCCGTGCCTCGGTGATCGCATCGAGGTGCTCCAGCCGCGAGAACATCGCTTCGCGGACGCGGTCGGAGGTGGGCCGGGTGCCTTTGGGTGGCACTCGCAGTTGCTGGCCCTTGGCCGTGCCGGCGATTATTCGTGTCATTTGCGCCTATCGTTCGTCCGCGAGGCCGCGAGGAGCGCGAGCCCGCTCGTGGCTGCTTGGGTGAAAAGGAGTGCGGGGGCCGGACCGAAGACGCCGATAGCGAGCCACAGCGGCAGGCCTCCGAGGATGATGAGATCGGGGCCGACGGAGATGACCGAGAACGCTCCGGGCGGGATCGCCTGCCCGTCGGGGGTGGTGATGAGCGGGGCCGACCAGTCCACGGGTTTGCGGTAGGCCGAGCGGAGAATACCCGCGGCGAACACGGGCGCAGCGAGAAGAGCGAGGAGGAACCACGCCACGTTCGCCGCCCCGACCGCGATCGGGAGCACCCCGGCGAGCAGGAGCATCATCGCGGCACTGGGCACGATCGTTCGGCTCCAGCGCACCGCGCGCTGGCTCAGCGGCCACAGAGAGTCAAGGACGGGCGCCTGAAAGGCCTGACGGGCGGGTCCGCCGAGCGCACTCGCGCTGAGCAGGCCCCCGAAGAATGTGGCGAGGAGAAGCGCCCAGGTGCCCCACCCGGCGAACGACACCAGGAGGGGAACCAGTGCTCCGATGAGGAACTGGATGAGGTGGCGCGGGGTCCGCGCAAATTGCATCACCTCGCTCACGATGAGCGCAGGCACGGGCCGGTCCACGCGCTGGAAGCCCCGGGATGCGCGGGTGGGCCGCGAGGTTGCCGCGCTCGAGCCCAGCAGGAAGCCGAGTTCGCGCGTGTCGAAGGAGCGAGCGGTGCTGTTGATCCCCGCGGCGATGAGTCCGCGCTCACGCACCTGCGCCCCGGAGATCCTTTCCATTGACCTATCGGCGATCACCCCGAGCGCCGCCGCTGCGGCGAGCCCCACCGCAGCGATCGCCCACCACGGAGCCGCTGGTGCCGACCAGCCCGTGACGACTCCTACCGCAAGTGGGGCGAGGGCGAGGGCGACGATCCCGTCCCCGGCAGGGGCGACGCTACGCAATGCCCCCCGCACTTGCGCAACGGCGGCGAGATTCGCCATCAACGCCGCCAGCGCACCAACGCCGAGGATCACCTCGAGGCGGAACTCCCCCATGAGGATCGCGATGGGGATCCCCGCGATCGCACCCGCTGCGAACGCTACGGCTGCGAGGCTGAGGAGCCGGGGGCGCAACAGGCCGCGGCGGTCCACGGGCGCGGCGAGCCACCAACTCGCATACCCCGCGCCGAGGAAGATCGGGCCGATCCGCCCCGCGAGCCCGAGGGTCATACCGAGCACGAGCGCAAGCGCGCCCCAGGCGAACCATTCCGCCCCCGCCCGCGCCCCCGGATTCTCGCGGAGGTTTCCCGCTACCTCGTTCGCGATCCCAGCGACGAGGGCGACGCTGATCGCGGCAGCGAGGAGCGCGGTGTAGAGGTCTTCGAGCACCGCGCCGGGCTTGCCGCCCCCGTGAGCGGCAATGGCTCGTCGGGTCAATCGGCGCAGGTCGCGGCCGGTGCTCATCGCTCGCCCAACTCCACTACTCGATCCGCGCACGCGCGCACGAGCTCGGGATCGTGGCTGGCGAAGACGACGGTTCCCTCCTCTTGCTGGATACGGCGAGCGAGCACGTCCTGCATGCGGGAATCCAGGCGCTGTTCGGGTTCGTCGAGCACGAGGAGCCGTCGCGGTCGGGCGAAACCCGCCGCGAGGAGGAGGCGGCGGCGCTGGCCCGAACTCAATGCTGTCGGCAGCGCGTGTTGCCGCTCCGTGAGCCCGAACTCCTCGATGAGATCGGTGATGAAGTCGCTCACCTCCGCCATCCCGTGCGCGCGGGCGACGAGGAGGAGGTGTTCGCGCACCGTGAGCGCCGGCAGGTAAGCGTCGTCGTCGAACACGACCGAGACGTCGCGCCGGAACTGGGCGCTGCGTTCATCGACGGGGCGCCCGAACACACGGAGCGAGCCTCCCAGGACCCCCAATTGCCCCACGATCGCGCGTAGAAGCGTCGACTTGCCGGTGCCGTTCGGCCCGACGATCGCGAGCCGTCCACCAGCGGGAACATCGGCGGTGATCGGTGCGGTAACGGCGCTCTCAACGTCATCGCCGTAGCCCACGAGCACCTCGCGGATCTCGACCTCAGGCTCGGTCAAGATAGTCCTCCTGATCCGCCACCCGTGCCACGGCGTCGGCGAGCGCGGGGTTCTCCACCAGGTCCGGATCGTCGTCGAGGATCGCCCACGCCGCGTCTCGTGCCTTCTCGATCACCGCGGCGTCGGAGATCACCCGCAGGAATTTCAGCGAGGAGGACCTGCCCGACTGCGCCCGGCCGAGCACGTCCCCCTCCCGGCGCAGCGAGAGGTCCAGTTCCGCGAGCTCGAAACCATCGCGGGTCGCGGCGAATGCGGTGAGCCGCTTGACGGCCGTCTTCGATCGGGAGGGAGTGACGACGAGGCAGATCCCTTCGCGGCTCCCCCGCCCGATCCGCCCCCGCAGTTGATGCAATTGGGACATCCCGAACATGTGCCCATCCATGATGACCATGACGGAGGCTTCCGGAACATCGACTCCCACTTCGATCACGGTAGTGGAGATGAGGATCGGGGCGCGCCCCTCGGCGAAGTCGGCCATCGCCGCATCCTTCTCCTCGGGGCTGAGCCGGCCGTGCATCACCCGCATGCCCTTGCCCGCGAGCGCGGGCAGCCCCGCGAGTTTCTGCGCAAGTTCGGTGACGGAGGTGAGCGGGCGCTGCTCCTGCCCGGCTTCCTCATCCTCGGCGAGCAGCACGCCGTCGCCCGCATCGTCACCACCCGCATCGTCGTCGCCGATCCGGGGGCAGACGATGTAGGCGCGCCCGCCCTTGTCCACCTCCTCCGCGACCCGCTCCCAGACTCGTTCCACCCAGGCGGTGTTGCGTTCGTCGACGATGAAGGTTTGCACGTCGGCGCGTCCCGCAGGCAGTTCCCGCAGGGTGGAGGTGTCGACGTCGCCGAATACGGTCATCGCCACCGAGCGCGGGATCGGGGTGGCGGTCATGACGAGGTAGTGCGGCGCCTTTTCCGCCTTTGCGCGCAGGACGTCTCGTTGCTCCACGCCGAAGCGGTGCTGTTCATCGACGACGACGAGGCCGAGTTCAGCGAATTGCACGTCTTCGTTCAGCAGGGCGTGCGTGCCGACGACGATGCCCGCCTTTCCGCTCGCGGCGTCGAGCATCGCATGGCGCCGCCCCGCGGCGGAGAGGGACCCCGTCAGGAGCGTGACGCGGACCTTTCCCGCGAGGGGCCCGAGGAGGTTCTCGATGGAGCGGGCGTGTTGGGCGGCGAGCACCTCGGTCGGGGCGAGCAGGGCCGCCTGTCCACCCGCGTCGATCACCTGCAGCATCGCCCGCAGCGCGACCACCGTTTTTCCCGATCCCACTTCCCCCTGCAACAAGCGCTGCATCGGGCGGTCGCTGGCGAGGTCCTCGCGGATCTCGGCGGCGACCGCCTGCTGACCTTCGGTAAGCGTGAACGGCAAGGAGGCGTCGAGTTGGTCAAGGAGGCAGCCGTCAACGTGCGCGCGGGGTACCGCCTCGAAACTGTCCGCCCATAGTCGGCGGCGGGCGAGGGCGGCCTGGAGCACGAAGGCTTCGTGGAACCGCATCGTCTCTCGCGCGAGTTCGGCGCTTTCCAGGGTCTGCGGGAGGTGGATCTGGCGCAGCGCCTCCAGAAGCGGCAACAGCCCGTACCGCTCGCGGACGGATTCGGGGATCGGATCCGGGATATCGCCGGGCTGCATCGGACCGAGCACCGTCTTCACCGCGTCGGCGATGAAGTTGTTCCGGATCTTATGCGCCGTCGGGTACACCACGAGTGGTTGCTCCGCTTGCGCCCTCGCGCCTTCGGGATCGACCGCCGGATCGATCGGATCCTCTAATTCGGTGACGTCGGGGTGGATGAGCTCCCGCTGTGGTTCGCGGACGCGCCCGCGCGCCCGCCGAAACCCGACCTTGCCGGTGACGATCGCGGTGTCACCCACCTTGAGGTTACGAATTACCTTGTTGACCGTGAATGGGGACTTGGAGAAGAACGCGCACGTCACGTCCGTCTGGCCGTCGGTGAACACCAGCGCAGTAAGCGTGAGCGTGTTGTTCTTCACGCGCCGCTGCTCTTTACTCTTCAGCCGCGCGACGTAGGTGAGGTACTCACCCTCCTCGCCGTGGTGCAGCGGGGTGAGATCGCCCCGGGCCGCGTACCTGCGCGGATAGTGATGCAGGAGATCTTCGACGCTCTCCAGCCCGAGCTCGCCGAGCTTGTTTCCGGTCTTCTTCCCAAGGATCCGGACGAGTTCGGGTAACGAGTCGAGTGAAATCACCTTGCCTGACACATCTTGCATGCTACTGCCGTGAGTGGGTTCACAGCTTCAAGCGCGCCCTGCATTTGAGGCGATGCGCAGCTTGCAGCTATGATTACCAGGTTGCCTGAACTCAGGTGACCACAGATTTCCGCCGCTCACCTGACGTGGCGTGTAAGCAATTAAGGAGACACCGTGGCTGCTAAGTGTGACGTGTGCGCCAAGTCCCCCGGCTTCGGCCACAACATCTCGCACTCCAACCGCCGCACCAAGCGGCGCTGGAACCCGAACATTCAAACGGTGCGTACGAAGATCAACGGCACCCCCAAGCGCCTCAACGTGTGCACCTCCTGCATCAAGGCCGGCAAGGTCACCCGCGCGCACTGACCAAAGTCACCCGCACGCCCCGAGCTGGCGAGCTACCGCTACCGCGAACACCTCACGACGATACGTAGTCGATGAGGTGTTCACGTTCCGCCTGGAGATCCTCTAGCCGCTGCTTGACGACGTCGCCGATGGAGACGATCGCCGTGACCTTCCCCTCTTCGACGACGGGTAGGTGACGGATCCGCAGTTCCGTCATCCGCTCGGCGAGCCGCTCGAGATCGTCCGATTCGCTGCACGTCTCGACCGCCGTCGTCATGATGGCCGAGACGGGGCTGTCGAGCAGCGCCGCGCCCTCTTGCGCGAGGCCGTGCATGATATCGCGCTCGCTGACGATGCCCGCGAGCCTCTCGCCGTCCATACACACGAGGGCACCGATGTTGTGTTCGTGGAGAACACTCACGAGTTCTCCAACGGTTGCCTCAGGGCGGATGCTGAGGACGTCACTTCCCTTGCGCCGGATCACTTCTAAAATATTCATACCCCAGGGTACCTCGTGGCGAATCTCACACCAAGTATCCTGGCCGAGCGAAGTGGTTCCGCGGCGGGTTAACGCCGGTCGAAGTGATCCCAGCCCGAGTCTTTCAGCGTCGGTGGTTCTCCATCGATGACGACGGGTTCGTCGCCGGGTTCGCCCACCACCCCGACGATCCGGAAGTCCTCCGGAAGTTCTTCCCCGGCGGGGAACGTGGCGAGCAAGCCGTGGTCCTCACCCCCGGTGATCACCCACGATAGGGCGTCTTCGCGTTCACGCCCGAGGACCGTGACAGCGGGCTCGAGCGCTTCAACATCCGCGGTAAAGGAGTCCGATTGCAGATCGAGCGTCACCCCGCTGGCTCGGGCGAGCCGCCGGGCGTCCTTGAGCAGACCGTCGGAGATATCCATCATCGCAGAGGCCCCGCCGGCGGCTGCGGCCACACCTGCACTCAAGGGGGGAAGCGGGCGTCGGAACCGGGCGATGAGCTCCGCCTCCGCACTTTCACTCGCCGCCTCGTAGTCGGCGAGTTTCAGCGCATACCCGGCCGCGGCCTTTCCCAGGGTTCCCGCGACGGTGACGACGTCACCCACGTTCGCCCCGGAGCGAAGGATCGGGTGGGCGAAGGTCTCACCGTGCACGGTGATCGCGATGACGAGCTGCTCGCCCGCCACCAGGTCACCCCCGATCACCCCGACCCCGGCGGGCTCGGTTGCTTCCGCCAGCCCCCGGGCGATCCCTTCAACCCAGTCCACGGGCGTCGTGGGGGGAAGCACGAGGCCGACCACCATGCCCGTCGGGCTCGCCCCCATCGCTGCGATATCGGCAAGGTTCTGGACGGCCGCGCGGTAACCGACGTCCTCCGGCGTGGACCAGTCGGTGCGGAAATGGTGCCCTTCGACGAGCACATCGGTGGAGATCACCGCTTGCCCGGAGGGAACGTTGAGCACGGCGGCGTCATCGCCCGGTCCCGTGACCGTTCGGTGCCCCTGGGGTAGGAGCGGAAGCATTCGTTCGAGGAGCTGGGCCTCGTCGAGTTCAGCAACAGTGAGAGTCATAATCGTCAGCCTTAAACACATTCCCTGGTGGCGGGGATTTGCGAGATGTATTCGCCGAGGGTACCGAGCACGCCCGTTGCGTCCGTTCCGGCGTATTCCACGGGCACGATCACCTCAATGGCAGGATCTCTGCCGTAGGTCGTGAAGTGCCACGTGTTTTCTTCCACCCCGGGTTCACCGATTTCGCGCATCACCCAGTCGATGCTCTCACCGGAGTCATCGATGGCGGTGACGCATCGGTCCGTCGTCGGTCCGGGTGGTTCTACTCCGCAGCGGAGAGTGATCGGGGGTTCTCCCCACGCCCGAGAGGCCTGGGTGGTGGTGTTTCGCTTCTTCGCTCCGGCAAGCTCGTCGGGCATATTGATGAGCACGCGCGCGCACACCGGCTCGCTTGCTTCCGGCGCCGGCTCGAGCTCCACCGAACTTCCGCACGCGGCGAGCAATGCGCTCGCGACCAGCCCGACAGTGAGGATTCCCCATGGCTGCCCGCGTCGGCGAGAAGGGCTCAACGTAGTCCTTTCGGTCTGGCGAGAGCCAGGTCGATGAGTTCGGTGATGAGCTCAGTGTAAGACAGTCCGCTCCGTTGCCACATCAGTGGATACATCGAGAACGGGGTGAACCCGGGCATCGTGTTGACCTCGTTGACGAGCAAGTCGCCGCCGTCAGCGTAGAACAGGTCGACGCGTGCCAGACCTTCACAGGAGAGCGCTTCGAACGACTCGACGGCGAGGTCTCGGGCGCGCGCAGCGGTCTCCTCGGGGAGTTCTGCGGGCCAGACGAGGTCGGCCGCGTCTTCATCGAAGTATTTCGCTTCGTAGGTGTAGAACTCGTGGTCCCCGCCTACGACAATCTCGCCCGGCAAGGTCGTCCGCGCAGGACCGGTCTGGCTACCGAGGACGGCGATCTCGATCTCCCGCCCGTCCACGCCAGCTTCGATGATCACTTTCGGATCGTGTTCCTGGGCTTCTTCGATCGCGGACTTGAGCCCCTCGCGTGCCTTCACCTTCGTGATCCCGATGGAGGAGCCGGCGCGGCAGGGTTTGACGAAAACGGGGAACGACAACTCCGCGGCCCGGGCGACCGCTGCCGCCGGGTCGCGCTCCCACTGAGCCGCGGTGATCACTTCGTACCTGCCGACGGGTAGGCCGGCGGATTCCAGCACAACCTTCATATAGTGCTTATCCATCGCGACGGCTGAGGAGAGCACCCCGGAGCCCACGTATGGAACCCCGGCCATTTCGAAGAGCCCCTGAATCGTCCCGTCTTCACCGAAAGGTCCGTGCAGCAGCGGGAGGACGACGTCGACCTGATTTCCGCCCAGCACACGCGATGCACCGTTCGCCGCGTCAACCGCAACGAGGGATTGGGCCCCCTCCCCCAGTCCGATGGTCAGGGCAGCACCGTCACTGGCCACTACCTCGGGTACATCCGCGCCTTCGAGGCGCAGCCGGTCGGCATCGTCGGCGGCAAGGACCCATTGGCCCGCGCGAGTGATTCCGACCGGGACGACGTCAAACCGGTCCCGGTCGATCGCCGATAATACGCCTGCCGCTGTTGCGCAGGAAATTCCGTGTTCAGACGACGCTCCTCCGAACACCACAGCAACCCGAAGTTTCTTGTTCATCACCGATCAGGCTACCTGCTCGCGGCACCGGCTACGCTTATGTCGTGGCTTATCGAGGTCCTTTACCTAGGTATTTTCAAGCATCAGCCGATGAATTGCGCTCCGATCGGATCGGGCTGCCCGGCGTGTCTGCATCCGCGACTCCGCAACCGGATCAGCTCAGCGCTGACGAGGTGCTCGATATTCACATTCCGTTGAGCATCGCCGAAAACATCATCACCGCAGCCACGCCTCTCGGTGGCCGGGTTCTCGACCCGTTCGCGGGCTACGGCACCACGCTTCTAGCCTGCGAGAACCTCGGCCGGGACGCGGTCGGTGTGGAGCTCCTTCCGGAGCACGTTCGGATCAGCACGGCGCGCGCTCCTCGATCGCAGGTCATCGAAGGCGACTCTCGTGGTCTCTACCGACTCGTTGAGGGGCCGTTCGACCTCTGTTTCACGGCCCCACCGTTCTTGACACGGAACGAGCACCCAACCGATCCGCTGACGGGTTACGAACTTATCGGCGGGGACTACGCCTCCTATATCGCCGCGCTCACACGGATTACCTCTCAGGTTGACGCCCTGTTATCGCCAGGTGGCTTCCTGATTCTTAACGTTGCCAATATTCGGTTTCAGGGGCAGACGACGCGGCTCGCGTGGGATATCGCGGCGGCAGTCGACGATGTGGTGCCGTTCATCTCTGAATCCGTGATCGTCTGGGATAAGTTGCCCCACGACTTCACCGGCGATTACATGCTCACGTTCCAAAAACCCGCGTGAAGGTCCCGCTGCTTCGGCGTGGGTTATTTTTCGGTCCAGCGGGTGGGGGGTTTCCATTTTGTTCGTCGTTTCTTGGCGGGTCGTGGTGCGGGTGTGAGGCGGGTGGGCCAGGGCGATTTGTGGACGAATTGGATGCCTTCGATGGTGGTCAGGACCGGTTGGGGAAGAAGCCTTCCGGTGCGTTTGCGATATTCGGCGTGGAATTTCGCTTTCGCCCGCTGCTGCGGGGTGGCGAATAATTCGAATTCAGTACGCAGGTGGGTCAGTCCTTGTTCCAACGGCGTGGGAAGAAGCAGTTCGCGGTTGATGACTCGGTGAGCAAGCGTCCCTGGGGTCACATTCGGCCGGTCGTGATCAAACTCGATCGTGGGAGCCATTTCCCGCCAGGAGCGTTTCTTACCACCCGGGCCGGTGAACGCACCCATTGCCGCGCCGGTGAATTTCTCACCGTTGCCCACCTGCCCGCGGGCGCTCTCGGCTTCCCCACCAACGCCCTCGGCGCCGGCGTCGATCTCCTCGTCGGCATCGTCGTTGACATCGGTGTCGGCGTTGGGCAGGGTGGCGGTGATGTGGTTGACCACGATCTGGGCGGCGTGCACGCCCTTGTCGATCTGGCCCTGACCGTCGGCGCTGGCCGGATCGCTGGTGCCGGCGTTGTTGTCAGGGGTGCTGGTGGTGACAAGGTCGTACACGCCGTGGTTGGTGCGTAGTAGGCGCGAGCCCTTGGGGCCTTTCCACAGGTATTTTCCCTCGCCTAACGATTCGTAGTTCCACCACGTGTACGCGTTCCCGATGTGATTATCGGCATGAGTCTTAGCCCGGTGATGAAAACGGCACAACGGCGCCAAGTTACACGTGCAGGTCGGCCCGCCCCGAGCCTCAGGCCGCCAAGGGATGATGTGATCACAATCGCTGCGATCGGCTGCTCGGTGACACCAAGGAAACACACACGCACCATCGCGCAGCCCGGCATGTTCCTTCAACCGCTCGGGCACCTCGTAGGCCTCCACATGCTGGTGATCGGCCAGATCCACCACGGGACGGAAAATGACCTTCACCCCCGCACCCAGACGAGGCCGGGTGAACCATGAACGCACCACGCCGGTGCTCATCGCCATCCCCGCACCGATCCCCGCACCCTCTACCCGCA
>DATGUB010000010.1:0-8285 GCA_035301585.1 Beutenbergiaceae bacterium
CTGGTGGTACACGGTGTAGGGGATGCGGTTGATCCCCGCGATCGCCACCTTGGTGCCGGTGAGGTCCTGCTTGCCGAGCACCTCGACGAGCTGCGAGCCGAGCGAGTGGGAGGTAGAGAACGGGAACTCGTGGGCCTCGTATACGAACGCGTCGACGACCTTGACGTTCTGGCACTCCGAAGAGGTGTACACGTACTCCTCGGACTCCACGCCGGTGAAGATCCAAGGCTCGCCCTCGGCGGGGATGATCGTCAGCGCTGGTTCGAAGTGGGGTTGGTAGTTGAAGAGCCAGCGAGTGTACTCCTGGCCGAAAACGGCGCCATCGTCGGAATAGCAGACGATAAGGTCGTAGCCCGCCTCTTTCATGGCGGATTGGACAGCCTGTTGGCGGGTTCGGAACTCCTGAGCTGGAATAACCGGTTTCGTCAACGGATTCCCTTTCTTTGTGGTGGGTGGTGAACGGGAGATGGTTAGTACGTTCGCGGTTGGTACCGCGCAGGTTCGAAGGAGTCGGTAACGACTTGGCGCAGATCCTCTAACTCCGGACCGATCCATCCGTGGTGGCGTGCTTGGATGAGGAGGTTGCCGATCGCGGTTGCTTCGACGGGGCCGGCGAGGACTGTGAGGCCGCTGATGTCGGCGGTGCGTTGGCACAGTAGTTCGTTGAGGGCGCCTCCGCCGACGATGTGGATGACCTCGGGGTGGATCCCGGAGAGTTCGGCGGCGGTGCGGACGGCGCTTGCGAAGGCGTGGGCGAGGCTTTCGATGATCGCTCGAACGGTTTGCACCGGGGTGGTGGGGGTAGGCAGGCCGCGCTCGTGGAGCCACTGGTGGATTCGGTTGGGCATGTCGCCGGGTGGGAGGAACACTGGGTCATTGGCGTCGAAGACCCATCCGTGCTCGGGTGGGGTGAGCGCCGCGGCTTGGGTGAGGAGGTCGGTGAGTTCCCAGCGTTTGCCGGCTGGTAGGGATTCGTTCCATGTGCGCACGGATTCGCTCAGGAGCCATAGCCCCATGACGTTGTGCAGGAACCGGTTGCGCCGGTCCACCCCGCCCTCGTTGGTGAAGTTCGCTTCGCGGGCGGCGTCGGTGGTGATCGGGGTGGGTGTTTCCACGCCCACTAGGCCCCAGGTCCCGCAGGAGATGTAGGCGGCCTTGTCGGGGTTCATTGGTACGGCGGCGACGGCGGAGGCGGTGTCGTGGGAGCCGACGGCGAGGACGGCTAGACCTGCTGCGGTGGGGAGTTCGGGGTGGTTGATGGTGCCGATCACTTCGCCTGGGTCGATGAGTTCGCCGAACAGGTGGGTGGGGATGCCCAGGTGTTCCATGAGGTCGGTGTCCCACTGCCCGTTGGTGCTCAGTAGTCCGGTGGTGGAGGCGTTGGTGCGTTCGGTGCGCAGCGCGCCGGTGAGGAGGTGGGCAACGAGGTCGGGGATGAGTAGGAGGTGTTCGGCCTGGGCCAGGTCGGGTTCGACGGCGAGTTGGTACACGGTGTTGAAGGGGAGGAATTGCAGCCCGTTGCGTCGGTAGAGCTCGGGGAAGGGAACGACGCGGTGGGTGGCTTGCACGCCGGTGTGGGTGCGTTCGTCGCGGTAGTGGAACGGAAGTGAATGGTTCCCGCCGACCAGTAGGGAGTAGTCCACTGCCCAGGAGTCGATGCCCAGGGAGGCGGGTTGGTGGGTGGCGACTGCCTGCTGGATCCCGCTCAGGATGTGGGTGAACAGGGCGGGGAAGTCCCAGTGCAGGCCCGCCTCGGTGTGTAGGGGAGTGTTGGGGAAGCGCGCGGTCTGCTCGAGCCGGAGGCGGGGGGTGGGGGCACCTTCTAGTGCCCCCACCATGACCCGCCCGGAGGTGGCGCCGAGATCTACTGCGGCTACACAGCGATTCGACATGGATGTGCCTTAGCGCAGGAACGCGGCCGCGACTCCGGCGTCCACAGGGATGTGTAGGCCGGTGGTGTGGGTCATGTCCGGGCCGGTGACGACGTAGACGGCGTTCGCGATGTGTTCGGGGAGCACTTCGCGTTTGAGCAGGGTGCGCTGGGCGTAGAAGGCGCCGAGGTCTTTTTCCTCGATGCCGTAGGTCGCGGCGCGGTTGGCGCCCCATCCGGAGGCGAAGATGCCCGAGCCTTGCACCACGCCGTCAGGGTTGATGCCGTTGACCTTGATTCCGTATTCGCCCAGTTCGACCGCCAGCAGCCGCACCTGGTGTGCCTGGTCGGCCTTGGTGGCGGAGTAGGCGATGTTGTTCGGCCCGGCGAAGACGGAGTTCTTGGAGGAGATGTAGACGATGTCTCCGCCCATGTCCTGTTCGATGAGGACCTTCGCAGCAGCCTTTGAGACCAGGAAGGAGCCCTTGGCCATCACATCGTGTTGGCGGTCCCAGTCCGCTTCGGTGGTCTCCAGCAACGGGCGCGAGAGCGACAGGCCGGCGTTGTTGACCACCAGGTCCACCCCACCGAAGGCGAGGATCGCCTCCTGCAGGGCGGTGGCGACCGCCTCGCCGTCGGCAACATCCACTCCGACCCCGATCGCGACATCGGCGCCACCGATGCCCTCGGCGACCTGCCGGGATTTGTCTGCATCCAGATCAGCGACGATGACGCAGGCACCTTCGGCGGCGAGCCGCTCGGCGATCGCCTTACCGATACCGGAGGCCGCGCCGGTGACGAATGCCACCCGGGTCGCATGCGATTTGGGTTTAGGCATCCGCTGGAGCTTGGCTTCTTCCAGGGCCCAGTACTCGATCCGGAACTTCTCCGCATCAGAGATCGGGGAGTAGGTGGAGAGCGCCTCGGCCCCGCGCATCACGTTGATCGCGTTGATGTAGAACTCACCGGCCACCCGGGCGGTCTGCTTGTTACGCCCGAAGGAGAACAGCCCCACCCCGGGCACGAGCACGATCGCCGGGTCGGCCCCCCGCATCGCGGGGTCGGATTCACTGGCGTGGGCCTGATAGTAGGCGGCGTAGTCTTTGCGGTACTGCGCGTGCAGTTCCTTCAACCGCGCGATGGAATCCTCGATCGAGGCATTCGCGGGCAGGTCGAGCACCAGCGGCTTGACCTTGGTACGCAGGAAGTGATCGGGGCAGGAGGTGCCCAGTGCGGCCAGATCGTGGAGTTTTTCATGGGCCATGAATTCCAGCACCACATCGGCGTCAGTGAAGTGACCCACCTGGCGCAGGTCCACCGAGGCCAACCCGCGGATCGTGGGGAACAACGCGGCCGCCTTAGCCCGGCGCTCTTCTTTTGCCAGCGGGTCATACCCCTGCACCGGTGCGCCGAACGGGTCGGGCCTGCCGTGTTCGATGATGTACTTCTCCGCGGTGTCGATGATCCACAGCGAGTTGTTCTCCGCCGCCTCGCTGGTATCTCCCCAGGCGGTAATCCCATGCCCACCCAGGATGCACCCCACGGCCTGCGGGTTCTGCTCCTTGATCGCAGCGATGTCGAGCCCGAGCTGGAAACCCGGCCGGCGCCAGGGCACCCACACGACCTTCTCGCCGTAGATCTTCCTGGTGAGCTCCTCACCATCCACCGCGGTAGCAATGGCGATACCGGCATCAGGGTGCAGGTGATCAACATGGGGGGCATCGACCAGTCCGTGCATCGCGGTATCGATACTCGGGGCGGCCCCGCCCTTGCCGTGCAGGGTGTAATCGAAGGCGGCGACCATCTCATCCTCACGCTCCACCCCGGGGTAGACGCGCTCCATCTGGCGCAGGCGGTCCATGCGAAGCACGCACAACCCCTCTTCCTTCAAGGTCCCCAGGTCCCCACCCGAGCCCTTCACCCACATGAGCTCCACGTCATCCCCGGTGACCGGGTCGACCTCAGTACCCTTGGCCGAAGTGTTCCCCCCGGCATAGTTCGTATTCTTCGGATCCGCACCCAACCGATTCGACCGGGCAAGCAGATCAGCTACAACTGGATTCGTCATGATGTTCCTTTGAACTTGTAATACAGAGTCTTATGCGCCCCAGCTCGCCTGCACGCCGCCGACGCGGTCGTCGGCGATGCGGGCGAGGTATCCGGAGTCGAGGAATGCCTTCATCGGGTCGGCGGGCAGACCGCGTTCTTCGCGCCAGGCGGCGAGACCGGGACGGACGTCGGTGTAGAAGGCGTCCATGAACGCCTCGTTCGCGGCGAGCACGTCGTTCGCCTCCTGCGCGGCCGTGAGGGCCTCGCGGTCGACGAGGAGGGCGCGGGCCGTCATTTCCTGAACGTTGAGCACGGAGCGGATCTGGCCGGGGATCTTCTCCTCGATGTTGTGGCATTGATCGAGCATGAAGTTCACGTCGGGGCTGTTGAGCCCGCCGCCGCGCACCACTTCGAAGATGATCCGGAACAGCTGGAAGGGGTCGGCGGCGCCCACGATGAGGTCATCGTCGGCGTAGAAGCGGGAGTTGAAGTCGAACGCGCCGAGCTTCCCGACCCGCAGCAGCTGCATGACGATGAATTCGATGTTCGTACCGGGCGCGTGGTGGCCGGTGTCGAGGCAGACGGTCGCGTTCTTGCCGAGCGCGGCGGTTTGGGCGAAGGCGGTGCCCCAGTCGGGAACGTCGGTGTGGTAGAAGGCCGGTTCGAAGAACTTGTATTCCAGAACCAGTCGCTGGTCGCCGCTGAGCTGCGCGTAGATCGTCTGCAGCGATTCGAACAGCCGGTCTTGCCGCCCACGCAGGTCGGCCTGGCCGGGATAGTTGGAGCCGTCGGCGAGCCAGATCTTCAGATCGCGGCTGCCCGTCTCGTTCATGATCTCGATGCAGCGCAGGTGATGATCGATCGCTTTCTGGCGCGTGGCGGCATCGTGGTGGGTGAGGGAGCCGAACTTGTATTCCTCGGCCTGGAACGTGTTGGAGTTGATCGTCCCGAGGCGCATCCCGTTGTCCTCGGCGTGTTCGCGGAGCTGGGAGTAGCTGTCCACCTCGTCCCACGGGATGTGCAGCGCGACCTGGGGGGCGAGGCCGGTGTATTTGTGCACCTGGGCGGCGTCGGAGATCTTTTCGAAGGGGTCGCGCGGTGTTCCCGGCGTGCCGAATACTCGAAACCGGGTACCGGAGTTACCGAATGCCCAGCTCGGAAGCTCAATTTCTTGGGCGGCAAGCTCATCGCTGATTGCGGGGGTGAAAGATGACATGGGAACTCCTTAATGCTGGCGTGAGCGGGCAGTGGTGAGCTGGTCTTCGAGGTTGAACACTTCCTCGAGGACCACGGCGTTTTGATCCGGGCGGTCGCCTGCACCGATGAAGAATGGGGACATGCGCTCCTCCCACTTCGCGGTGCGCGGATCGCGCGCGAGGGCGGCCTGGGAGGCGGTGTCGTCGTCGGTTTCGTAGTAGCCGATGAGCAATCCATCGGCGCGTAGGAATAGTGAATAGTTGCGCCGACCGCTATCCCGGATCGCCTCAAGCATTTCGGGCCAGACGGCGGCGTGGGCCGTGCGATACTCCTCAATCCGGGCGGGATCGACCTGAAGTTGGAAGCATACGCGTTGCACAGATCCTCCTTGCGAGCTGCGGGTGCGGCGCGTGCCGCACCCGCAGGGGTACGACTTAGAAGTCGAACTCGTCGATGTTGTCGGCGTCGAAGACGTACGGGTCGCCAAGGACGACCACAGAGTCCTCTTCCACGGTGTATTCACCGAGGTCGCCGGCGCTGAAAGTGTCGCCTTCCTCGCCCGTGATCTCCCCGTTGACCAGGGCTGCCGATGCGTAGGCCGTGAGGTAGCCGAGTTCCTCGGGGTTCCACAGCGCGAACGCCTCGACCGTGCCGTCTTCGATGTATTCACGAAGCTGGTTCGGGGTGCCCAGACCGGTGAGGTAGACCTCGCCCTTGTATTCGGAGGTGGACAGGTAGCGTGCTGCTGCCGCCATTCCTACCGTCGTGGGGGAGACGATGCCCTTGAGGTCGCTGTGGGACTGCAGCAGAGCTGCGGTCTTGTCGAAGCTCATCTGGTCCTCGTCGTCACCGTAGGCGATCTCGACGATCTCCAGGTCGGGATACTCGTCCGCAGCGTACTCTTCCATCTTCTCGATCCAGGCGTTCTGGTTCGTCGCGTTCGCTGCCGCGGACAGGATGGCGATCTCGCCGGAGCCGCCGATCTGGTCGGCGATCAGGTCGATCTGTGCCCGGGCGATGCCGTCGGCGTCCGCCTGGTTGATGAACAGGTCGCGGCATTCGGAGTCGGTGTCGGAGTCGAAGGTGACGACCTTGACCCCGGCGTCCTTCGCCTCGACGAGCGCGTCGCAGATCGCCGTCGGGTCGTTGGCAGAGACGGCGATGGCGCCGACCTGCTGCTGGGTGAGGGTGTTGATGTAGCTCACCTGTGCGTCGGGGGTGGCCTCGGAGGGGCCGACCTCAGCGAACGTCCCGCCGATTTCCTCGAGTGCGGCTTCGCCACCTTCGGAGGAGGCATCGAAGTACGGGTTCCCGAGGTTCTTCGGTAGGAAGGTTACCGAGACGTCCCCGCCGTCGCCGGCGCCGTTGCCTCCGTCCCCTCCTTCGTTCCCGTTGTCCGAGCCGCCCGAGCAGGCCGCTAGCGCAAGAGCTGTGGCGGCGGTGATGGCAGCGAGGCTACTCACGCGATTCTTGATACGCATGGTTGTTTCCTTCCGTTATGTCGTGGTCTTCTGTGACCGGCTGCTGGTGAGTTTGGCTGTACGGGCTTTCACCCATGCGGCCAGACTTGTTGACACCACGGACGCCACCAGTAACAGACCCGTGATGATGTTGATGACATCGGAGGTGACGTTCGCCAGGCGCAGGGCGCTGGCGAGGACTCCGATGAGGAGGACACCGGGGATCACACCGTGAAGCGCGCCCCGGCCACCGAAGATCGATACTCCGCCCAGGAGTACCGCGGCGACGACCTGCAGTTCGAGCCCGGTGGCGTTGTCCCCTCGGGCGGAGCCGTACCGCAGTGTGTAGTAGATGCCCGCGAGGGCCGAGACGGCCCCGCACAGGGCGAACAGGATGAACTTGGTGCGTTCGACGTTCACCCCGGAGAAGTGGGCCGCAGACTTCGACAGTCCGATGGAGTACACCCCGCGGCCGAACGGGGTGAAGTGGAGCAGGATCGCGAAGACGATGAGCAGTGCGAGGAACAGCAGGGTGACCACGGGGATCGGAGTCTCCCCGATCCTCGCTTTGGCCAGGTCGGTCCAGAACTTCGGGAAGTCGGTCACGGCCGTCGTCCCGAGCAGTCCCACGGCCAGGCCGCGGAACAGGGCGAGGGAACCGATCGTCACCGCGAGCGAGGGCAGCCCGACGACGGTGACGAGGAAACCGTTGAGGGCCCCACCGACCGCGCCGGCGAGGAGGGCGATCCCCGCCGCGGCCGCGAAGGGGAGTCCCGCCTGGGTGAGGACCCCGGTGAGGACGCTCGCGAGCCCCATCATCGAGGCGACCGAGAGGTCGATCTCCCCGGTGATGATCACCATCGTCATCGGCAGCGCGATGAGCAGGATCGGCATGACGTCGAGGATCAGGTAGCTCAGCGTGATCGGCTGGCTGAATCCTTGGATCTGCGCGGCGGCGAAGACGACGACGATCGCGAGCAGGGCGATGACGGCTACCTCACGCGTGAGGAACAGGCGGCGCCACAGCGGTTTGTCGTAGTCGGCGTATTCGCGCAGGTCTGTGGACGATTGCATGGTGGTGGTCATGACTCAACCTCTCGTTGTTCCACCAAGCGGCGGGTTTGACGTAGCGAGAGCACCCGATCGAGCACGATCGCACCGATGATGAGGATGCCGACGACTGCTCGCTGCCAGAAATCGGGAATCCCGAGGATCGGCAGTGCTCGATTGATGGTCTTCAGAAGGATGGCTCCGATCGCGGCGCCGAGGATGGTCCCCGAACCGCCGAAGATCGCGACCCCACCGATGACGACGGCGCCGACGGCCTCCAACTCCCAACCGGAGCCGGCTTGGGAGGACACGGTGCCGTATCGGGCGGCGTAGAGCACCCCGGCGAGGCCGGCGAGCGCGCCGGAGACGGTCATCGCCGTCAAGAGCCGGCGGGAGACCTTCAACCCGTACAGATGGGCGGCATCGGGATCGGAGCCGATGGCGTAGTACTCGCGCCCGCCGCGAGTGTTGTGCATGTACCAGGCGGCGATGATGAGGACGAATACCGCGATGATTGTCAGGAGCGGTATGCCGAGGAGTTTGCCGGTGCCCAGGTGCAGGAACGGGCGGGGCATGTCGGAGGCGTTGATCCGGCTGGAACCGGCCCACATCACCGTCACGCCGCGGTAGACGTACATCGTGCCCAGGGTGAGCACGAG